>CANRZQ010000036.1 GCA_947644475.1 uncultured Muribaculaceae bacterium | reverse complement strand
CGCACGGGCCGTACGTCCCTACTGTTTGGTATTTTGATACATCCTCTTCTCCTTAGCGATAGGTTATTTGAAGCGCATTGTTTGAGCCACAAAGCACCTAAACGATGCTTTGTTGCTCAAATGCTTATTCGACGGGGGTGAGGGCGCCGGTGACGGAGTCCATGATGTAGCCGCGGACGGTGATGTCGCGGGGAACGAGGGGGTGGTTGCGGACAAGGTCGACGGTGTCGGACACGGCTTTTTCCGTGTCGTCGAATCCGTGAAGCCACGA
Source organism: uncultured Muribaculaceae bacterium (assembly GCA_947644475.1). Taxonomy (GTDB): domain Bacteria; phylum Bacteroidota; class Bacteroidia; order Bacteroidales; family Muribaculaceae; genus CAG-873. Next base: position 14,962 of record CANRZQ010000036.1, on the reverse strand, counting down.
GAGCAGGTCGATGCCGCAGTGCATCATCAGCGATATATGCTCGTCGTCGATGCCGCGCGAGCGCATCAGGTCGAGCATCTCGGATGCGTCCATGCCCTGGACGCCGCATCCGGTGTGGCCGATTATCATTACTTCGGTAACGCCGAGTTCGTATATAGCCACAAGGAGAGAGCGCACGGTGGAGTCGAACGGATTGGTGATGGTGCCTCCGGCGTTCTTTATTATTTTCACATCGCCGTTGCGGAAGCCGAGTGCGGCCGGCAACAGTTCGACAAGGCGCGTGTCCATGCAGGTGACGATGGCTATTTTCTTATCGGGATATTTCGATGTGATAAAGCGTTCGTAGCCTCGTGAGGCTACGAACTCGCGGTTGTGTTTCAGGATTTCGTCTATCATCTTAAAGCATCATCTGATATATCATTCGTGAGTCGGCCGGCGTGAGAGGATAGTATGAGCCGGTGGGGTTGCCTTTAAGGGCGTGGAGACGGTCGGAGAGCAGGTCGATGTCGGGATTCTTGATGCCGAGGGCGGCAAAGGATACGGGCAAATTGAGCGTGTCGGCAAAGAATGTTTGCAGAGCGAGGATGCCCTCCAGGGCTGCGGCACGGTCGTCATGGGTCTCGACAGAGAAGACACGGCGGGCAAATTGCGCCACTTTGCCGGGATTATGGCCGGCCATAAACCGGAGCCACGCGGGGAACACCACGGCAAGGCCGGCTCCATGTGTCACGCCATAGACGGCGGAAATTTCATGCTCCATGGCATGCGATGTCCATTCTTCCTCACGGCCACAACCGCATATGCCGTTGTGGGCGAGAGTTCCGGCCCACATTATGTTGGCTCGCGCCTGGTAATCGTCGGGGGCGGCCATCACCTTGGGCGATTCTTCGATTATGGCCCGCAGAAGCCCTTCGCAGAGGCGGTCGGTAACTTCCACATCGGGTGTGTTGGAGAAATAGCGTTCCATTATGTGGGCCATCATGTCGGAGATGCCCGATGCAGTCTGATACGGCGGAAGCGTGAATGTGAGCACGGGGTCGAGCACGGCAAAACGCGGACGGAGCACCGACTCGGTGCGCAGCCCTGTCTTTATACAGCCTTCCCGCTTGGTAATAACCGAATTGCCCGAGCCTTCGCTTCCGGCAGCCGGGATTGTAAGCACCACGCCAATGGGGAGCGCAGCCGTGGCTTTTGCCTTTCCGCTATAAAAATCCCAGAAATCGCCTTGATAGGGCACGCCCACAGCGATTGCCTTGGCGGTGTCGATTACCGACCCGCCTCCCACGGCAAGCATTGAATCGACACCCTCGGCACGGGCAAGGTCGATGCCTTTGTACACAAGGTCGTCCTCCGGATTAGGCTTTACGCCGCCAAGGCTGACAGCCTCGATGCCTGCGTCGGCGAGATATTTCTCGACGCGGCCGAGCAGACCCGAACGCACAGCCGAGCCGCCGCCATAAACTACCAAAATTTTTTTCATGCCGAGAGATGCGGCGAGTTCGCCGACCCGGCTTTCCGTATCGCGCCCGAACACATATTTTGTAGGCGCCAAATAGGTAAAGTTTTCCATTCTGTCAATCAATTATAGAAACGCCGTCGACGGCGGCGAAGCGCGATGTGAAAAGCGGAGCGTCGTCGAGACGCACCTCCACCGTCATACGGCAACTGTTGTCGAATTCCTGCGAGACAATGCGCACTCCCTCTCCCTTGGCCACACGCATCACATCGTTCATGGCCAGATAGGGAAAAGTAAACTCGATGTGCGCCATCTCGTGCACATCGATTATCTCAGCGGCCTCAATGGCCGCGCGGGCCGCCTCACGATATGCGGCTATAAGCCCCGACGTGCCGAGTTTGATACCTCCGAAATACCGCACTACGGCTATTACCACGTTGGTAAGTCCAAAAGAATTTATTTGCCCGAGTATGGGTTTCCCCGCGGTGCCCGACGGCTCGCCGTTGTCCGACGAAAGGAAGGTGGCGCGGTCGGCACCGATCATATAAGCCCAGCACACATGCCGGGCGTCGTGATATTCATTGGCGATACGCGCTATCACGGCACGAGCCGCCTCGGCGGAATCCACCGGGGCGGCAAATGCCATGAATTTACTCATTTTTTCGCGGATGACGCCTTCCGATGGCGCCGCGAGTGTCTGATATTTCATTAATAAATATGAGAGTCGGAATTCAGTTCAATAGATATGAGAGTCCGATTTGAGTTCGCTGTCGGTGAGCGGGGTCGCGTTCATCTTGCGCCATACCACCCAGATGTAGGCTATGACAAAAGGAACGAGCAGCGACACCCACGACATGACGGTGAGCGTGAAGTGCGACGACGAACTGTTGGCTATCGTGAGCGAACTTTGCGCGTCGAGCAACGAGGGATAGTAGGCTGTGGATTCATAGCCGGCAAGGAAAAACAGCACCATCACCACAAGCACTGTGCCAATGCCTGAATACCAGATACCTGTACGGAACTTTGAATCGAGAGCCGAACGGATTATGCCGTAGAGCACTGCGACAACCCCGATGAGGAGCATCGGCACGGTCCACCACATGCGCCAAAGGTTGTTCCAATAAATATAATCTTCCTTCACCATCACGCCGGAAGCATCGGCACGATAACCGTCGGCAAGCATCAGCAGCACGACAAAGCCGATGAAGAGCACGGCGAATATAGCGCCGTTGAGCAGCGTTTTTGTGCGCAGCGTCCGCGCCATGTCTTCGCCGCCGTCAACGGCATTGATAAGATACATGGCTCCCTGGGTGCGTGCGAGGAAGAATACGGTGAATCCCAGCAGCAGGCATCCCGGCTCAGCCATAGCCTCGAGGCCATGTGTCGCGCTCCACTGAGAAATCACAGGAGCGGCGCCGTCAAGAATGTTGCCCTTGGCAACAGTGAACTCTGCGCCGAAGAACATCATGCCTACGGCAACTCCCAGCATGACGCAACCGAAGAAACCGTTGAACATCAACAGGCTGTCGTAAAGGCGCGTGCCGTAGAGATTACCGCTCTTGCGGCGGAATTCATAACTGAACGCCTGCACGACAAAACTCACCAGAATGAGCATCCAAAGCCAATATGCCCCACCGAAACTTGTGGAATAAAACAGGGGGAACGATGCAAAAAAAGCACCGCCGAACACCACAAGCGTGGTAAACGTGAATTCCCATTTGCGCCCGAGGGCGTTAACGACCAACGACTTATATTGTCTCTTAGTCTCTAACAGCATCGACTGGCCACCCTGCACAAAGAGCAGAAACACCAGCACTGCGCCAAGCACTGCTATCAACAGCCACCAATAGGCTTGTAACACTTGAATTTCCATATTGTCAATTATTTAGCGGCCTCGATGTCGGAGCCTGTCGATTTAGAAATAAAACGGAGCATGATGCTTATCTCGGCAAACAGGAGCAACGTGAAAAGCACTGCAAAAATCCAGAAGGTGGTGGCAACCGACCCTGCCGGGATGTCGGAAATCGCGGCCCCTGTGGGAAGCACGTCCTGAATCACCCAAGGCTGGCGTCCGGCCTCGGCGACAATCCATCCGGCCTGCGAGCATATCCACACCACCGGTATTGAAAGGATGCCCACCCAGTGGAGCCACCCTTTCTCGAGCACCGATGTCTTGCGATAGGAAACAAACAGGAGCACAACGAAGAGCAGAAGCAAATAGCCGCCGGTCATCACCATTATACGGAACGAATAGAACGTCAACGGCACGTCGGGCACGGCATCCTCGGGGCTTGAAAGGTAACCGTAGCCAAAATATTTGAAATTGGCATCGATTACGGCCTGCGCGGCAGCCATAGCCTCGGCGTCGCCGGTCTTTTCAGCCTCTCCATAAGCCCGGAGAGCGTCCTGGGCCTTCTTGCCAAGGACGATACGCTCGGCATACGACACGGTATTTACGGTGTCGCCGGCAGCATTTATCTCGATGCCGTCGATCAAATCGTTGATACCCGGCACGAAAGCATTCGGGTCGTGCGTAGCAAGAATCGACAGACCGTAGGGGATGTCAATCGAGAAGTGCATCTCCGGCTGTGTGTCGCCCGGACGCTTGTCGGCGTTGACAACACCGAGGGCCACAAGGCTCTGTCCTCTCGAACCGTTGTAAAGGCCCTCCATGGCGGCAAGTTTCATAGGCTGCACACGAGCCACCTCCACGGCCGACCCGTCGCCGGTCCAAGCCACGAGGACAGCGCCGGCAAGGCCTACCCATGAAGCCACCTTCATCGATTTTTTGGCTGCCTCAACATTGCTCTTGCGCCACAGCAGCCATGAGCTGACGCCAACAACAAACACGGCGGCGAGCACCCAGCCTGATGTTACGGCATGGAAGAATTTATTCATAGCCACAGCATTGAACGCCACTTCCCAGAAATTATCCATGACGTTGCGCATCTGCGACGGGTCGAAGCGCATGCCGACAGGATTCTGCATCCATGCGTTTGCAATCAATATCCAAAGAGCGGAGAGCGACACGCCAAGCGCGGTGAGCCATGTTGATGCAAGATGGAATCCCTTGCTCACTTTTTTCCATCCGAAGAACATCACGGCCACGAATGTCGCCTCCATGAAAAATGCCAGAAGCCCCTCGATGGCAAGCGGCGCGCCGAAAATGTCGCCCACAAACCAGGAATAGTTCGACCAGTTTGTTCCGAATTCAAATTCGAGTATTATACCCGTGGCCACGCCGCAGGCAAAATTTATGCCGAACAGCGTCATCCAGAATTTTGTTATCCCCTTCCACTTGGCATCACCTGTGCGCACATAAATCGTTTCCATGATCGCCACGATAAGCGACAGGCCGATTGTGAGCGGCACGAACAGCCAATGGTACATGGCCGTGAGCGCGAATTGCGCGCGCGACCAGTCAACTACACTCATTAGATCATTCATGATATTATATTTAGATATTATGTTAACGAGTTAGGTTTTCCCTCACAGCCTGAGCGCGGTCGGCGTCATTATCATAATCGCGCTCGAGCAGGTCGGGAAAGAAAAACAGTTTGAGGATGAGGAAAAATATAGCCAGTTTGGCAAGAATGAGAATCCACAGCGAGCGTCCCACGGTCATCCCGCGGAAACCGTCGGCGTAAAACCGCCACACCTTATATGCGCTGTCCTTGATACTCACTGTCAAACTAACAATTTACGTTCCGCAAAAGTTAAATCACGGGATATGTGTCATGTTGCAAATTTATAACTTTTATTTTAATAAACGCCATAGGCCCCCGCGTTTTTTGCCATGTCGGCAGATTTTTTTAATTTTGCATCAGCATCACCATAAATATAGTTATGTATAAGGCAGCATTATTCGACTTAGACGGAGTCCTTGTCGACTCCGAGGGCATATATTCGGAGTTCTGGAAAAAGGCCGCGGAGGAGTACGGCATCGGCATTCCCAATTTCGAGCAGGTAATCAAAGGCTCGACTTTGGAGCAGATACTCGGCACATATTTCCCCGACCCCGGCAAACGCTCGAAAGTGGTGGCGCAACTGGTCGAGCAGGAAAGAGACATGCAGTATCGCCTGTTCGATGGCGTCACTGAATTTCTCGACCGGCTGAAAGCCAAAAACGTGCCCATGATTATTGTCACAAGCAGCAACAGCGCAAAAATGGAACATCTTTTCGGCCAACTTCCCGATTTCCGCCAATATTTTGCCGGTGTGCTCGTAGACAAGGACGTGACACATTCCAAACCCGACCCGGAAGGATATTTGAAGGCTGCAGGGCGTCTTGGGGTGGCTCCGGCAGATTGCATCGTGTTCGAGGACTCTCTCAACGGCGTGAAAGCCGGAATAGCCGCCGGAGCCAAAGTCATAGCACTTTCCACCACCAACGCGCCCGAACGTCTTACTCCTCTAACTTCCACAGTGTTCCCCACCTTGGCAGAAGTAGACCCCGACCTTTGGTTTTAATGTTTTTTAACGCCTACACGGCTGTCCGCCCGACATAATTCCCGTATTTTTGTAGAAAAATATCGTCATGAAAAATGAAATAAACTTGCGTATCGAGGCTTTGCGCGCAGCCATGCGTGCCGCCGGCATCGATGCTGCGATAATCCCTCAGACCGATCCTCACCAGAGCGAATACCTCGCCGACCATTGGCAAGTACGGCGGTGGCTGTCGGGATTTACCGGTTCGGCCGGCTCACTCGTCGTCACCGCTGACAGGGCTCTGCTGTGGACCGACTCGCGTTATTTCATCCAGGCAGCCGACCAGCTCGACGGAACAGGAATCGTTCTTATGAAGGACGGATTGCCCGACACCCCCTCTATCACCGCATACCTCTGTTCAAACTTGCCTTCGGGCGCCACAGTGGGCGTCGACGGCATGCTTCTTTCCGCCGCCGAGGTGGAACGCATGGTGCCGGAATATGCCAGACACGGCGTCAGGATTGACACATCTTTCGACCCTGCCGACAATATATGGACCGACCGTCCGGCCCTGCCCAAAGAGCCGATTTTCATACACGACATAAAATATACCGGAGAGTGCGCCGCCGACAAACTCGCCGGAATCCTCGACAAAGCCCGAAGCCATGGGGCCGACGCCACATTCATCTCCGCGCTCGATGAAATCGCATGGGCCCTCAATATCCGCTCGCGCGACGTGAAATACAATCCGGTTGTCACGGCATACCTGTTTATTGGCGACCGAGGCGGCGTGCTGTTCACCGACCCCGACAAGGCCGACCGTGACATTATCGACTATCTGCTGTCGCAAGGCGTGATGACCGGCAATTACGCCGACATAAAGTCGTTTATCGCCAATCTTCCCGCCGACACGAAGGTGCTTATCGAGCCGGCCGCCACATCCGCCACTATCGCCAGGCTGATTGGCGACCGCGCCATAAAAGGCCCGTCGCCCGTGGCTCAGGCCAAGGCATGCCGCAACGAGGCACAGATTCGCGGAATCCGCGAGGCCATGGTGCGCGACGGCATAGCCCTCACACATGCCATGATGGACGTGGAGCAAGCCCTTGCCGAAGGTCGCCGGATCACGGAAATGGACGTGGACGCGCTTCTGCTGAAATACCGCTCGGCCCAGCCGCTTTTCTTCGATGAAAGTTTCGGCACAATAGCCGGCTATGGCCCCCACGGCGCAATAGTCCATTACGAGGCCGACGAAGCCTCCAATGCAGAAATCCGCCCCGAAGGACTGCTGCTTATCGACTCCGGCGCTCAATATCTCGACGGCACTACCGACATAACACGCACCATCGCCTGCGGAACGCCCACCGATGCCGAACGCCACGACTTCACCCTCGTGATGAAAGGCCACATAGCCCTGGCGCGCATGGTGTTCCCCGAAGGCACACGCGGCACGCAACTCGACGCCGTGGCCCGCCAATTCCTTTGGCGCGAAGGCCTCGCCTATCTCCACGGCACAGGTCACGGCGTGGGGCATTTCCTCAACGTGCACGAAGGCCCGCAGGGCATCCGCCTCAACGACGTGCCGGCCCCGCTCATGCCGGGGATGGTGACATCCAACGAGCCGGGGCTCTACCGCGAGGGCGTGCATGGCATCAGATGCGAGAACCTTCTGCTCACCGTGCCGGCCATGACCACAGAATACGGACGCTTCCTGCGTTTCGAAACCATAACACTTTTCCCATTCGACCTCTCATTGTTCGAAACCGAAATTATGACCGGCGACGAAATAGAATGGGTCAACGACTACCATGCCAAGGTGCGCGAGGCCCTCTCCCCCGGCCTTGACGCCGAAGCCCGCGCATGGCTTGCCGAGAAAACCCGTCCCCTCCCCTTATAACTTACAACTCATACCTCATACTTAAATAAAATGGCTCTTATCATGCCCTTGCGTGGCCACAATCCCGAAATAGGCCGCGACTGTTTTCTCGCCGAAAACGCTACCGTAGTCGGCGACGTCGTAATGGGCGACGAATGCTCAGTATGGTTCAACACTGTGCTCCGTGGCGATGTCAATTCGATCCGCATCGGCCACCGCGTAAACATACAGGACGGCTCCGTGCTCCACACCCTTTTCAAAAAATCGACTATCGAAATCGGCAACGACGTGTCGATTGGCCATAACGTGACCATCCACGGCGCCAAAATCCACGACTACGCCCTCATAGGCATGGGCTCTGTCGTGATGGACGACGCCGAAGTGGGCGAAGGCGCAATTGTGGCCGCAGGTGCGGTAGTGCTGTCGCGCACCAAAATAGGTCCCAACGAACTCTGGGCCGGCGCTCCCGCCAAATACATCAAGCAGGTCGACCCCGAGCAAAGCCGCGAAATCAACCAAAAGATAGCCCACAACTATCTCCTCTACTCGCGCTGGTACACTCACCCCGACCAGCCCAACCCCCTCGACGAGCAATAACCAATATGAGAATCATCATATCCGTTTTCTTACTGACTGTTGCGGCAGCCGCTTTCGGCCAGCATATCGCCGTGCTCAGCGACGTACACGTATCCCCCGGAAACAAAAATGAGACACAACTAAAAGTTGCCGTGGACGAAATCAATCGTGGCGCGTTCGACTTTGTGGTCATGGACGGCGACCTGACCAATGAAGGCTCCGACGCCGAACTGGCCAACGTAAAGTCGATACTCGACGGCATCAAGGCCCCGTTATATGTCCTTCCCGGCAACCATGAGAACAACTGGAGCCAGTCGGCCGGAACAACCTTTCCGCGCCTGTGGGGCGACGACCGTTTTGTCGCCGACTTCGACTCGCTGCTGATTGTCGGCATCAACTGCGGACCGTACATGAAAATGGGCGACGGACACATAAAGCAGGAAGACCTACACTGGCTCGACGCCACCTTAAAGGAAAACGCCGCGCCGGGCAAAAGAGTGCTGTCGTTCAACCACTATCCGCTCAACCGCGACATCGACAATATCGATGCCTATCTCGAAGTGCTCGAACGCTACCCCGTGGTGGCCCACATCAACGGACACTACCATTCCTGGAAATGCTATATGGGCGGCGACATCAATGCCGTGAGCGTACGCGCCCTCGACATGAAAGACAACTACGGATATACCATCGTCGACATCGACCGCGACTGGATTCATGTCTACGACAAGCCGCTCGGCGCAGCAGCACAGCCAAAATACGCTTTCCCCACAAAAACGGCACACACCTCCTCGGCTCATGCGGCGCCGGACGCCACCGTGCCCCAAGGATGGAATATAACACGCCTGTGGGCCGACAGCGCATCGATATTCACCATCCCGGCCGTCGACGCCTCGCACATCTACTTCGGAACATCAACCGGAGCGTTGCGCGCCATCGACACAGCCTCCGGCTCACAAACATTCTCAATCTCCACCGGCGCTCCCGTATTCTCTCGTCCTGCCGTGCTTCCGAACCGCAAGGTGGCCTTCCCCGTGAGCGACGGCATAATCGTAGCCAAGCCCGACGGATCATTCACGAGGCTTGATGGTGCCACACCCTATGTGGCCGACGGCGTGGCCGCCGACAAATACTGGATTCAGGGCGGATACAAACGCATCGACCGCCGCGACCCGCGCTCGGGACGCATCATCTGGTCGCACGACTCACTCGCCAACTACTGCCAGGGAGCACCCGTCGTAGATGGCAACGACATTATTTTCGGCGCATGGGACACATACCTCCGCTGCCTCGACCTGCGTTCAGGCCGTCTGCGCTGGAAATGGAACAACGGCAAGAGCGCAAACATGCTCGGCCCCGGCAACGTAGTGCCTGTCGTTACCGACTCCATCGTGCTCATAGTGGCCCCCGACCGGTACATGACAGCCATCGACCGACGCACAGGCCGCACCTTATGGCGCGACAACTCCCACCGATTCCGCGAAAGCCTCGGCACCGACGGCAATGGCACAGCGTTCGCCAAAACCATGGACGGAAGCCTTGTGGCCGTCGGCATAAGCCCCGATGGCTATAACGAACTGTGGGCCACCGACCTCGGCATCGGCTACGACCACGCGCCCTGCCCCATCCTCGTGTCCGGCGGCGTGGCATACGCCGGTTCACGCCGCGGCGTTATTTGCGCAGTAGACGCCTCCACCGGCCGCCTATTATGGTCATTCCCCGCCGGCACCTCCGAAGTCAACGGCTTCGCCCTCGCCCCCGACGGCTCCGTCTTCGCCACCCTCATCGAAGGCTCCGTCTGGCGCATCAACAAATTATAATTCATTTAGCCACGCCCATTAATGACTACTGACACTAAATTCGAAATATATGATTCTTCCAATCCGATATCTATTTTCAATTATAGCCGGCATCTGATTGGAGAATCACTACGTTCTTTGTTCAGTGATTCTGTTGTCGGACAAAAGAGGAAAGGAAAAGGGGGCTTAGGCCAAATGGTAGAGGAGTTATTTTTCAATTATGACATCAATTCCAATCGTGATGCTGATTTCAAGGAAGCACATGTCGAATTAAAATGCACGCCACTGCTCAAATCCAAATCGGACAATTCATATAGAATAAAAGAGCGACTGGTTTGCACTATGATTGATTATTTTGAAATCATAAAAACCTCTTTCGAGGACTCTCACCTGATTTCAAAATGCCAACTCATGCTACTTTTGTTTTATCTTCATGTCAACGGAGATGAAATTTACGACTATAAGTTTCTATTCCGAGTTTTATGGCAACTCCCTGAAAAGGACTTGTGTATTATAAAAAAAGATTACCAAACCATCGCGGAAAAAGTCAAACGAGGCGAGGCACATCTTCTATCAGAAGGTGACACCGTTTATCTTGGCGCCTGCCGCAAAGGCCAAAAAGGAGATAGCCCTCAAGCGCAGCCCAACTCTGAAATTAAAGCCCACAAACGGGCCTTCAGCCTCAAACCGGCATATATGCGCTATATTCTCAGTCATGTCATTGAGTCCGGTAAAGACTATTTCTCAAATTATACCGAAGTTGCCAAGCCTGAATTTGAACTTGTATCAAACTCCGAACTGCAAGACAACTCTTTTGAAAATATAATTTTATCGAGATTTACCCCTTTCATCGGTAAAGATTACATTCAAATTTGTGATATGCTTGGCATTGAGGCCTTTCAGTCTAAAAATAAATATGCCGTGGCAAGTGCATTGATTGCTTCTGAATTACGAAGCCGAAACATCAATTCGTCTGAAGAATTCATAAAATCCGGCATAATGATGAAGACAATCAGGCTTCGGGAAAATGGCATGCCAAAAGAATCTATGTCTTTCAAAAATATAGATTATTGTGAAATTTTCGACAATGACAATTGGTTCGATTCCGAGACATATGAATTATTTACAAGTCGGTTTCTGTTTGTGGTCTTTAAGCCTGTTCCCGGAAAAACAATCACAATCTTTAATAATGCTACAAAACAATATATAACCGAACAGTCATATGTCCTTGATTCTGCTTTCTTTTGGACAATGCCAATTGGCGATCTTGAAATCGCCAGGAAATATTGGGAGAATATACGCACCGCTGTTTTAACCGACAATATTAACTCCGACGCTTTTTGGTCTTTGTCCGACCATAAAAATTTTCATGTACGTCCAAAAGCAAGGATTAAAATTGACCAGGCAATAAATCCCAATGGTGGGTATTGCGACAAATTATGTTATTGGTTCAATGCCGAATACGTAAAACAAATTATTGACAATACACGACCTCATGAATGATTATACCGAGCACTCTGACAGTGTTTTATGCGAGCCTTTGGTTTCTTACAGCAATTTCTTCCATCAACCGTCATTGTTCACAGATGAGAATTCCGTATCTTCTGCCGATGACATTAAAGTCATTGAGTTATTTGCCGGTGTTGGCGGGTTCCGAATTGGTCTTGAACGAGCCTCTTCTCGGTTCAAGACCATCTGGAATAATCAATGGGAACCTTCTACTAAACGTCAGGATGCATCAATTATTTACTGTAAAAACTTCGGTATTTACGGACATTCAAATGTTGACATTGCATCTGTCGATGTGTCAGACATTCCGGATGCAGATATGTTAGTCGGAGGGTTTCCTTGTCAGGATTATTCTGTTGCAACAACTCTTAAACGATCGGGAGGCATTGAGGGTAAAAAAGGTGTTCTTTGGTGGCAAATACATCGCATTTTGCGTGACCACAAGAATCCTCCGAAATACCTCTTGCTTGAAAATGTCGACCGCCTTTTAGGTTCTCCGGCATCACAACGCGGACGCGATTTCGCCATTATTCTTGCATCTTTATCCGACTTAGGCTACTATGTAGAATGGCGTGTCATCAATGCCGCAGAATACGGTATGCCTCAACGACGGCGCAGGACTTATATGTTCGCTTTCAGACAAGATACAATGTTTGCAAGAAACTTCACAGAGCCGGTCCATTGGCTTTGCGAAGGCGGTATAATGGCTCGGGCATTCCCGATAGAACAGCCCGAAACAGATCCTGCATCTTTTGTTATAAACGGAGATTTGCCGGTGGTCTCTGAAACTTTTAACAAAGGCAAGAAAATAAGCCCATTCAAAAACTGTGGCCTGATGATGGATCGCTCTGTCTTCACGTTTCAATCAAAACCTCATTATACGGGACCCTATGTCACCCTTGGCGATATTCTCATTGACGAGCATAATGTCTCTGAGTCTTTCTATATCAACGATGAAGATGTAGAGAAATGGAGATATGCCAAAGGAGGCAAATCTGAGAAACGCATAAATAAAACCACCGGTTTTGAATACAAATACTCAGAAGGCGCAATGGCTTTCCCCGACAGTACAGACAAACCATCACGAACCATAATTACAGGCGAGGGTGGAGCTGCTCCATCGCGTTTCAAACATGTTGTCCTTACTGAAAGCAGGGGGTATCGGAGATTGACGCCTGTTGAATTGGAACGCCTCAATATGTTTCCAGACAATCACACTATCGGAGCATCAGACATTCGCCGGGCATTTCTTATGGGGAATGCCCTTGTGACCGGTATTGTTGAGCGTATCGGAATTCAATTTATTAAACATTTTACCTGTTGATTTACATTTGGAAAAGGATTTAGTAAAGATATTTTTTACTCCGGAGAGGGCTAAGGCTGTCTCCGGATTGTTGCGTCACAGGCAAAGCGTGGCATTTGGGCTGGCCGGCTCGGCTGCCGCGATGCTGCTGGCGTCAATTCCTAAGCGAAAAACCCCGGCGCTCGTCGTGGGCGACTCGCTCGACGATGCCGGCTATCTATATCAAGACCTCTCCCGCCTGCTCGGAGAGGGGGCTGTGGCAATGCTGCCATCGGGATTCAAGCGCGACATAAAGTATGGCCAGGAGGACGCCCCCAGCCGAATACTCCGCAACGACGCGCTCGGCCGATGGCACAGCGACCCGGGGCTAAGGGCCGTGGTGACTTACCCGGAGGCCCATGGCCGAGCAAGTGGCCACACGGCAATCGCTCGAGGACCATACTGTCTCGCTGCGCAAGGGAGGACATGCCGACATGTCGGCCACCGAGCAATGGCTGCGCGACAATGGCTTTGTCGAGCAGGACTATGTATATGAGCCGGGGCATTTCGCCGTGCGTGGCTCAATCCTCGATATTTTCGGCTTTTCGTCAGAACTCCCCTACCGCATCGATTTTTTCGACGACGAAATCGACTCGATACGCACCTTTAACGTCGAGACTCAACTCTCTGAGGAACGCCTCGACATGGTGACAATCGCCGCTAACGTCGACACTTCCGACCAACGAGGCGTGTCTTTGCTCGAATTCATTCCCGATGACACCCTGGTGTGCCTGCGCGACGAACGTTTTACCGTAGAACGCATTGAGTCTATTGCCGCAGAGTCATTTTCCGAATCGGCCATCGTGGCCGGCGAGGGCGACGCCCACGCCCTGCTGCAAGTGGTCGACCCGGAGGTTTTTGCCGCCCGGCTCGCACAATTCCGCCGTCTTGTATTCACCGCCTCAAATACCGCCCCGGCCGACTCCGCTGCGTCGTTCGACTTCGGATGTGCGCCACAAGGCATCTACCATAAGAATTTCGACCTCATAAGCGGTTCGTTCAAGCAACTTATTGCCGACGGCTACCATTTATATATCCTCTCCGACTCGCCAAAACAATTCGACCGCCTGCGCGCCATCTTTGCCGACCGTGGCGACGATATATCCTTCGCTGCCGTGAACCTCACCCTGCACGAAGGCTTTGTGGACCACAGCACCCGCACCTGCATCTTCACCGACCACCAGATTTTCGACCGATTCCATAAATATACCCTGCGCTCCGAACGCGCACGCTCCGGCAAACTCGCCCTCTCGCTCAAAGAACTCACATCGATAGAGCCGGGCGACTTCATCGTGCATATCGACCACGGAATCGGACGCTTCGGCGGCCTTCTGCGCACCGACGTGGGCGGACGTGTGCAGGAAATGGTGAAACTCGTATATCAGAACGACGACATCGTGTTCGTGCCGATTCATGCCCTGCACAAACTCTCAAAATACCGGGGAAAGGAAGGCGTTCCGCCCAAAATCAGCAAACTTGGCTCAGGACAATGGTCGCGCATGAAGGAGCGCACCAAGTCGAAACTCAAAGACATTGCGCGCGACCTCATCCGCCTATATGCGGCACGCAAGGAGGAAAAGGGCTTCGCTTTCTCTCCCGACGGCTATCTCCAGCAGGAACTCGAAGCCTCGTTTATCTACGAAGACACTCCCGACCAACTCACAGCCACCCGCGCCGTGAAGGCCGACATGGAAAGTCCGCGCCCCATGGACCGCCTTGTCTGCGGCGACGTTGGATTCGGCAAGACAGAAATCGCCATACGTGCCGCTTTCAAGGCTGCCGTCGACGGAAAGCAGACCGCCGTGCTTGTGCCCACAACGGTGCTTGCCTACCAGCATTTCCATACGTTCTCCGACCGCCTGCGCGATTTTCCCGTGCGCGTCGACTATCTCTCGCGCGCCCGCTCGCCAAAACAGGTAAAGGAAATCCTCGCCGACCTTGCAGAAGGAAAAATCGACATTATAATTGGCACACAC
>CANRZQ010000035.1 GCA_947644475.1 uncultured Muribaculaceae bacterium | reverse complement strand
GGGTAGCGGAGCAGGGCGATGGGGCGGCGGGTGTCGCAGGAGCGGGGGGTGAGCAGGAGGGTGTCGGGGCGCAGGCCGGGCGCGATGGAGGCTGAGGGTGCGTCGGCGGGGTTGAGCAGGAGGCAGAAGCCGCCCTCGGAGGGGAGGGTGTTGGTCTCGCCTCGGCGGATTATGTCGCCGCAATAGAAGTTGAGGGTGTAGAAGCGCATGAGCGAGTCGGGGATGAGCGAGTATACGGGGCCGACGGTTGCCGCGGCTTTCATTACCTCCGGAGCAGCGTAGCGGTCGCTCTTCGGGTTGAGGACCATAGGGGCGAAAACGGCGTTGTAACTCAAAAACAGGAGTGCGACCGATTCCAGCACCGATGTGAGCGCGTGTCGGCGCCGCGCTATCCACCACACGCCGGCGGCCACGGGCAGAAGGGCGAGCGGGATGCGCCAAAGCGGCACGCTGTCGAGAGTAAGGTGGCCGAAAGTGTGTCCTTGGAGTGCAAGGGCGCATAGCGGCGCGGCAACAGCGAGAATAGCGGCTGTCCATGCGCTTGCCCGCAGGAGCGAGCCGGCACGCGGCGACGTGAGGATGAGCGTGATGCCGTAAGCCATGAAAGGGTAGGCGGGGAGGAGGTATACGCTGCGCTTGCTCGCGGGGATGCAGTAGAAAATTATAACGGTAAGGGCTGCTGTGGCGGCGAAGATGCTCTCAGGCTTCCATCCGCGCAGGGTGTAGCGCACGCTTTTGACGCTGCCGAGCCACACGAGCGTCCATGGAAGCATCCCCGCCACGATGGTAAAGAAATTATAGTACCATGGGTTGATATGGCTGTCGTAGGACATAGTGCCGGTGAGACGTCCGATGTTTTCTTCCCAGGCCAGGCGCAGGAACGCGTCGCCGCCTTCGGCATACGCGGCGCAGTACCAAATTGCAGGTACGACCATCGACGCCACGCAAATCGCGCCGAGCCACGCCGCGGTCTTGAAAAAATTGTCGCGCATGATCAGGCAGAATATGCCCATGGCCAGGCAGGGGAGCAATGCACCCACCGGACCCTTTGTGAGCACGGCTCCGCTAAGAAGCAGCACTGAGCCGACGGTCCGGATGATGGTGAATTTCTCACGCAAAAGGTACATCTGATATAGCCCGATGACAATGCAGGCAGTGAGCACCATGTCGACACGGCAGGCCACTGACGCTCGCAGAACTTCAAAAGACGTGAGCGTCACCGCTGCCATTACAGCGGCGAACCGGATGCCGCGCCGGCGCGCCGTGAAACGGAATCCGGCGGCAATCATCGCTACCGCCGCGAGTGCCGACGGGAGCCGCGATGTGAACTCATTGACAACGCCGCCGTTGAGCAGCAGCGAGAAGCCTGCGATGAGCCACGCGAGAAAAGGCGGCTTGTAGGGAATGTCGGCTCCGTAACTCACGGGCAGAATCCAGTCGCCCGACTCGAGCATCGACACGGCCACGATGGCCTCGCGCGGCTCGCCTTTTGTATTGAACAGTGTCTCGCCCAGCCATGGCACAAGCACAGCCGCGCACAGCACCGCAACAAGCCACATAGCCCTTTTTCCGGACATGCGCGAGAGCGTCTGCGTCATTTCTTGCCTGCCTTCCATTTAGCCTCGAGCCTCGGAATCATTATCGAACATAAGGCCTGCACAACGCCGCCGGCCAGGGTGAAGGCCAGGGCATCGCGCACGGTGCCATGGTCGTAGAAAAGAAAGAAAGCGCCCGCGCAGAAGAATATGGCGCTCCATTTCTCGAGCCGGCGCATCCGGCGCAGGCGGGTGGGCTCGCCGGCCGGAGCGTTCACCCCGATGAGGCGCGCCACAAGCGCGATGACAGCCCCGGCGGCATATATATAGCGGAACGGCGTGAAATCCAGTCCCTTGAAAAGCGGCAGCATGATGCCCGCGGCAATAAGCAGAAGCCCGAGCGATCCCAGCAATTCGACAATCTTGTTTCTTTTCATGAAAAAATACAATTATAAAACATCGGCAAAATTACGCAAAACTTTTTATTTTTTCATAACTTTGCACCCGAATTAAGAGTGTGTCTAATATTTGACAGATGGAAACGCAAATTTCTGAAAATGTATATTACATCGGTGTGAACGACCGCACCACAGCCCGCTTCGAGGGTTTGTGGCCCATCCCCCGGGGCGTGAGCTATAACTCATATCTTGTAATTGGAGAAGAAAAGACGGCGATAATCGACGGCGTGGAGACCTCGCATGCCCTCGAGCAAATAGACGCGATACGCCGCATCCTCGGCGACCGCCGCCCCGACTATCTCGTAATCAACCACATGGAGCCCGACCATTCCGGCTCCATTGCCATGCTGCGCAATGCTTTTCCCGGCCTTACTGTGGTGGGGAACGCGACGACGCTTTCGATGGTGAAGGGCTATTATGGCATCGATTGCGACACATTGGCTGTGAAAGACGGCGAGAGCCTTGCCCTGGGCAGCGGAACAACCCTGGGCTTTTACCTCACGCCCATGGTGCACTGGCCCGAGACAATGATGACACATGCCGTGGAGGCAAAAATCCTTTTCGCAGGCGACGCTTTCGGATGCTTCGGCGCTCTCAACGGCGCGGTAACAGACACCGAAATGGATGTCGAGCCTTATTTCCCTGAGATGGTGCGCTATTACAGCAATATCGTTGGCAAATACGGCCGATTCGTGAAGAAAGCCATCGAGCATGTCGGCGCGCTTGACTTTAATACAATATGCTCTACCCACGGCCCCGTGTGGCGTGAGCATCTGGGCAGGGTAGTGGACCTGTACACAGCCATGGCGTCATACGAGCCTCTCGACGAGGGTGCCGTCGTGATCTACGGCTCCATGTACGGCAACACCGCACGCATGGCCGAGGCCGTGGCGCAAGGTCTTGCCCAAGGCGGCGTCCGCCGCATTGCCATGCACGATGTATCGGTGTCTGATACAAGTTATGTCATAGCCGACATATTCCGCTACCGCCGCATAGTATTGGCCGCGCCCACCTATTCCGACGGCCTGTTCCCGCCCATGGCATCGATAATCGACGCCATGGCCATACGCGGAATCTCAAACCGGAAAGTGGCAATCGTCGGCTCATATACCTGGGCTCCGCGGGCCCTCAAAGCCATGACAGAGTCACTCTCCGGCTGCAATGTCGAGATTGTAGGCGACGGACTATCCGTCAAGCAAGCCCCCGACGCAGGCTCGCTCGACGCGTGCCGCGAACTCGGCCGCCTTCTTGCTGAATAATACACATTATGAAACGCAGTCTATTGGCCCTTGCTGCGGGTACGTTCGCCCTTGGCATAGCCGAATTCGGCATGATGGGCATACTGGGCGATGTCGCCAAAGGCATCGGAGTAGATATCGTCAAGGCCGGGCATCTTATATCGGCCTATTCGCTTGGAGTTGCCATTGGCGCGCCCGGGCTTGTCGTGCTTCGAAACAGCCCCTTGCGCCGTCTGCTCCTCTTGCTTGTGGCGATAATAGCATTAGGAAACCTTTGTGCCGCGCTGTCGTTCAATTTCACAACACTGCTAATTTCCCGATTCATATCCGGTCTTCCGCACGGCGCATTTTTCGGGGCCGGAGCCATCGTGTGCTCCAAATTGGCCGACCAAGGCAAAGGAGCCTCGGCTGTGGCCGTGATGGTCGGAGGCATGACCGTGGCCAACGTGATAGGCGTGCCCGGCGCAACTTTCATCAGCAACATCCTTTCGTGGAGGATAACCTTTGCCGTGATAGCCGTTCTCGGCGTGCTCGCATGGATAGGAATACGGTGCTGGGTACCTGCATTAAGCCCGCTGCCAAACTCCGGAGGCATAAAAGGCGAATTCCGTTTCCTTAAAAAATCCGCTCCGTGGCTCATCTACGGAGGTGTATTCTTCGGCCAGGCGAGCGTTTACTGCTGGCTGAGTTATATAGAACCTATAATGACACGCGTGGGAGGCTATTCCGTGGCCGACATGACGTGGATTATGATGCTCGTCGGCGCAGGAATGGTAGCAGGCAATATGGCTGCCGGAAAACTTGCCGACCGCTACGGCGTGTCGAGAGTGTGCGGCGGAGCCGCATTGGCCGCCATGCTTATAATGGTAGCCTTCTACTTCACCGCCACCGACAAAGCCATATCCGCCATCCTGGCCTTCCTTGCCCCGGCCATGCTCTTTGCCATAGGCGGACCGTTGCAATATGCCATAGTAAAATTTGCCAAAGGAGGCGAGATGCTCGGCGGAGCCGGCATCCAGATAGCCTTCAACGTCTCCAACGCCTGTGCCGCCGCCCTTGGAGGCATGGTGATAAAAATGGGCTTCGGCATGGCCTCCCCCTCCCTGGCCGGCGCGCCCCTCGCCCTCGTCGGCGCCCTCATGCTCTACCTCCTCCACAAAAAATACGCCTCCACCCCCGGCGTGTAACCGCCCGTTTTATGCCCGTTTAGGCCTCAAAATACAGGTGAGGCGGTGATAAACAGCAATTTGCCCGGGGTGGGGGATTCTTCGGACATATAGTACTCCGATTCTACGGTCTGGAGTTGCTGCGGAGTGGTGACGGAGTCTGTTATTATCTGTCGCAGAAGTTTTCCGCGCAAAATTTTCAAGCGATTAGAATTTGGCGTTTTCATTGCTCCGCCGGGCTGTACCTCTTTGAAATCAACAGTCCATACTTTGGCCTTCTTTTCTATCCTGCTCCAGTCGATGCACCGGGCAGCGTCTCCGGGCAGCAGATTCAGCACGTCATAATCTTTTTCATTCTCAATCCGGGAAATCACGCAATCGGTCACACTCTGTATCCAGAAAGCGGCAAGCGACCGACCGTCGGGGGCCAACTGATTTGTGAAGTCAAGTCTGTACGATTTAATTATATCGTCCGGACGCAGCCAGCCGTAGAGCGACGATATAATGCCGACAGATCGGTTGGTCCTCTCCTTTTCCTTCACGTTTAGCGAAGAGTATTCAAAAGCCTTGAACACAACGCCCGTAAAAGCCTCGATGGCGGCGCACCCCGTCTCCTTATAAGGGAAATCGTAAATCATCTGCCGCAATTTACGGGCCATTGTAACGCTTATCTTCGCTTTTGCGGCAAGTTCATCGACAGTCATCGACTCCATGCTGCACATAATATCACAGGCCAAAGATTCAAGCACAGGCCTGTGATTCTCCAAAAACCGTGGCGATACCTGCCCTGCGCAAGGAGCCATGCTTTTCGATTCTGCTATCAATACAAGCATTATAACACGATAAAATATAAAAATATAGTATTGAATTATTCTTACTGTCGTACCATACGCTATGGCGCTATAAGAAGAGTTCCATGGCGAATGGAATTGGGCGGCCGGAAAAATCGCGCATCAGTTTGTCGAAAGTGGCGTTGTTTTCGTGGCTGCATTCTCCCTTGCTGTGCCTTGATTAAACACATCGCTAAACCGGCTTCCATTGAACCGCTCTATCGTTGCCGGTTCAAGTTCGTCTATGGTAATCGGAGCCAAATTGCGCCTGATGATGTTATTGAAATAGGTCGACGGCGTTTCTTGAGTAATATTCTCATCCATGTAAAAATAACGCGCTGATAATAAAAATATTGCCTGACCGCAGAAATACATCCGCCGTCAGGCAATCAACTGTGCATAGAGAGAGGGCCGGGCTCTATCTCTTAATCCACTTTCTTGACGTAAAAAAACTCTATCAAAAGACCACCGGACTGTTATTCGACAAATGGCATCATTGCGCCTTTTTTGACACAGCCCCATTTGATTGACAAAACCGGCTTCCGGCATGAGCCGGAAGCCGGTTACAATAAAACTGGTTAATGTAAAATCAATATGGCAATTGATTATTATCTGCCAATGATGATCTTACGGCCATTCTTGATGTAGATGCCTGAGGGAAGAACGGAAGCATCAGAAACCTTGATGCCCTCTATTGTATAAATTGCATCGACAGCATCCTCAATCGAAATCTCCTCGACCGACGCGCCGATTCCTTTGGAAACCTTTACCATTGTATTACCGTCAACATCAAAGATGTAACGTCCATCCTCCGCAGGAGTCAGAGCAACATCATTAACCTTTACCGACGCATATTTTGCAGCGAACGACACCTGTGTGCCCACAAGGCATCTCAGACCATCTGCAGGCTCGAAAGCCGCCACAATGTCATGTAAAGCGTCTTCAACGGCAATACCTTCCTCAATATCAAATGTCACATCGCACTCAGCGGGGGCTCCTCTGAAGAATATTTTCAGTACGTCCCCATTCTCAAGATCATTAAGATCGAACTGGAATGATCCGGTATAAAGTGGACTCTGAAGTACATTGTTCAGATATAACTGAGCATCAGACGTGTCGTAGTACCAGCTATTGCCGACAATGCCGACACTCGCAAGTTCATCGAGTGCATACTCTCGAACGTTGTAACCGTTGTGAAGGCCAGCCACAGCAGACCTTCCGACAGTGATGCTGAAGTTGCTCCACATGTCGATGTCAGTAACATAGATTGCAATCTTCTGGTCGCGCTCTATCTTGCTTGCGGTGATTCTGATTTCATCATCTTCTCCAACTGAAAGAAGATAGAAGCCGGCATAGTCATCAAACTTCACATTTTCTCCATTCAGCACAACCTGCTCCAATACATAGCCGTCGGCTGCGGTAAGAGCCAGATAGGGATTGGCTGCATTGACCTCTATTGTATTAGAACCATCCACAAGTTTGATAAGATTAGCCTCCACACCGGTCTGCTGTCCCTTATAAAGAAGAGCGGCGGCACCAATGTTGATATCGACATAACATTCCACCATACGGTTTTTGACTGCGTCGACCAGTATATCGGCCGGACCTGTAACATATGTTGAATAAGTGTCTGTGTAACCCATATACGGATGATTCGAATTATAGGCGAAATCAGTCAACTGATAGTCAGACTTGTTGAGTGTGATTTCAATTTTGCTTCCGAGCTTGACAGTGAAATTATCATAATCGGGATTCTCAACTGGCTCGCCATTGATTTTTATCTGCGATATGCATCCACGTCCATCGTTTCTAAAATCGAAAGTCAAGGGAACCGATTCGTCGGGGTAATCGGCAGTTATGGTCACAACCATACCCTCTTCTATGTCAAATTCCCAATCGCCGCTTGAAAACTGCTTTGGGGCAACCGATCCGGTTGTCTCGATTTTATATATCGGAGCCTCACCCCAGGGGCCTGCAACGGATGCATAGCTCATGATTCCCGGCAAGAACTCAACCTTATTCTCACCGGCTTTGAGGCCGGTCACAACCTTACCCTTAGGTTCGAGTGTCATATCAACACGCTCCGGGTTATCAATAAATACAGTAAAAGAACTTTGGGGCAGTTCCGACATTTTTATGGCGGTAATATCCATTGTGAACGTATCAATGCCATAGTCATCGTTCATGTTCATCTCTACCACGGTAGGATTCTCCATGGTCTGGCCGTTCTGCACGACCTTCTTAATGACAGCATCAGAGGCCGGGGTGACGAAAACATAGTTGTATCCACTCAGATTCTCGAACCTGTTCTCACCCTCCACGAGAGGTTTCGAAACATAGTTTACCATGAAATTGACCAACGAAGGGTCATTTACGGTCACCACAAGATCGTAAGCGCGGAGACCGCTGACACCTGCCAGCATAAGCAGCAGGGTCATAATAGAACGTAATAAATTCTTCATTTGGGGGGATTTTAATTGTTTATGATGTAAAGAGGGCATCTTGCGCATGAAAGGCAAGATGCCCTCAGTCAGAGTAAACAGCAGGTTAGTTAAGAATCAATTTATAAGAAACCGACTGTCCGTTCAGCAACGTGAGACACCCGATATAAGCGCCCTTGGGCAGCCCGGCTGCATCAATGCGGGCAGACTTGACTTCTGTGTCAAAAACACTCTGGCCATCAATCGAGAAGAGTGTGAATCTGTTCACCTGTTCCCATCCGGAGATTTCAATAAATGTTGAGAATGTGTTGAGGCTGACCCCTATGATAGTTTCAGAGATATTGCCGGCACCCGAAGTATCGAATGATATTTCCGCAGGCATAGAATCTCCCGACTTATAAACAGCGTAGACAGCGGCGTTATGCTTGCCGGCGGCGGGGGCTTCGAAAGTTATTTCATGGCCTGCAATATCGGTATCTACTACTTTCCCGTCAAGTTCCACGCGATAGCACAATTCTCTTGATGGCGCAAGAGCCGGAGCCGAGAACCAATCGGCAGTCTTGGGAGAGTAATCGTTCCGGTCTATATAGCCAAGGTCTTGACCCTTCACCCGGATCATCGGCGCATAACGATTATTGGCAGTTCCGAAATTATCCACCCAGAGACCGTCAGGCACACCGGCGTCGGGTTGTCCCTGGAATGTGAACTCTGATGTAGTCCAGAACTGACCCGGACGCAGACCTGAATCTGCGGAAATGCCACCGACCGCAAGACCAAGGAAACCGCCGTCGCAGCTTACACCAACATAGAAACCATTGGGTGCTTCAACCTCTTTCGGGAATATATAGGAATTCCAGCCACCGTCAACATTCGGCGCCCCTTCGACTCCGGCCAATATATCGGATGTAGGGCGACCGTTCTCATCAAGTGCAAGAACATATACATTTACTGTAGGATGCGGATTGTTGGTATTGTCGGTGTACCAGCTCACCTCCTCAATCACTGCATTATTATTGAAGGCAACACCGATAAGGCTTGTCTTATTACCCTGGTCGAATCCGAGTTTGTCAACAACAATGCCATCATCATACCCGAATTCATCAAGCGGTGCATTCCATTTAAGAGTGATTTTTTCATCAGATATCTCATGCGAGAGATTTGCAGGAACATTGCGTATCTCACTGATTGTTAACGACTCATTGATATCCTTGCTCACGGTCAGAGGTCTGTAACACGGCACATACCCCGCAGTTTCTATTGCGAAGTCATAGGCTTCATCGCGGTCATAAACCGCCGGGAAGACAAGCATGCCTTCCGCATCTGAAACAGCCTTGTAATTGGCATATCCAATCAGACGGCCATCCAAGCCTGCGAGAGCGTTACCCTTCTCGTCGGTCAATGCGAATTTGACCTCATGACGGGAAGATACAGCAAGATTGATATCGGCAGTTGAGACTGTGCCCTTTTCGACAGCAACCTTGACACCGGTCTCGCTGTCATGGCCATATGCATCGACTGCAAGAGCAACTTCTCCAAGGGCGACACGGTCGAGCGAATAAGTACCCGCAGCATCTGTCACGGCAAAATAAGATGTGCCCTCAAGTAAGACGCGGGCGTTTGCAACAGGACCATTCTCGTCAGTGACCTTACCCTTTATTGTGCCGTAATTATCATTCTTGGTCCAATGGAAGTTTGCTATGGCAATCTCTCCGGCAGGGGTGCCCTGTCCCGGATTCATAGGGTCAATCTCCTGCTTGTCATCGGTCAGGCTGATAGCGCAATCTGCCACACGTGGGTCATTTGTGGCATAGAACATTTTGAAGGGAAAGAAGTTAGTGGTGTTCTTTACAATGTAGACCACAATATTATGCCCTTTCCATTCAAAGGGGGGCTCGAAAGGAATATCAAATTCAACTTCTCCCTTAGGCAGATCCACAGCACCAGAATATACATGAGTCAGAGCGGACGGATCTACAAATTTACCATCGGAAAAGTTGTTACGGTCGGTCTCTCCAATCCATACATCAATTGATGGTGAGACAAAATCAGCATCATTCTTCATTGTGAAACTGATGCCTTGAAGAGTTCCATGCGATGCATTTACATCATTGGCATAGTAGAGAGTCTGCACCGCGCAATTCTTGAAGTAGTAATTCACAGGCGACTGCACTCCATAGCCGGTTGCCCCGGTATTGAAACCGGAGGGCATAATCCGGTCCTGTGAGTCGGCCACTACACCAATCTGACGTTCCACTGAACTGTTATTGTCGATGTTGCAATCTGCTGCATATTCCACAACCGCGTGCATTCTGAAAGAAGCAGCCTCAGCGGGAGTCATTTCGAGAGAAACACTTGCCGATTCTCCCTTTGCTATTTCAGTTCCGGATGTTGAGGCAAGTTCTTTTCCAGTGTCATCAAGAAGTCGTACTTTATAATCAGATGCCGCGACCTTATCGGTTCCCAGATTTCGGAGATTTAACGTATATGTGGCTTTCTTTCCTGCTTTGAGAATACCGGGGCCGAAGAGAGTCCCTGCCTCGATGTCATGAGGCTCAGCAGAGCCTATTTCCACATTGTCAATCAGGATGCCATAGTCATCGACCATGAACTGCCGACTTTTTTCAACCTCAATCTTAATCTGACATACTTTGTCCTTATACGCGGGAACAGGTATGACCACATTAGCGAAATCATAGGAGAGGACATGCTTCATATCCCCATCTTCAGGCGCTATGCGGTAAACGCGCTCGAATGTCTTTCCATAGTCTTCCGACACATAGACATTGATTTTGACATATTCAGGGCGCGTAGGCATTGTATTGGAATCCGCACCCGTTATGTCATATTTCTGAGCTTTGTAGGCGAAGGCAATCATTGGATCCGCACCCATATTGATATAATGGGAATATATATCGCATGTGTAGATAGTCCAGTTCTCCAGACATGCGGAACCGTTAACTCCCTTTGATGGATGAAAATAAAAATCAGTAAGATTCCAACCTGACGGAGTGCCTTTCTCAAAGTCCTCATACCAATAAGAACTTACTACACTTTCGGTGACGTTTCCACGGCAATTTACGGTAACCGTCGGGTTCAGAGGATCATTGGTCTTGATTTTTATAAAACCCTCATATGCACCGACCTTCTTTGAGGTAAGACGCACCTTGACCGTATCTGCCGTGCGTCCCTCGACCGTTGCGGGCATCTGCACTATCTCAAGTTCCGGACTCGATTCGTCGGCCTCAAGAGTGAGCGTGGCAGAGCCAATGTTATTAATTGTCAATTCCGCAAAAGCCTCATCTTCAGCAGATGTCTTGTCTGGGAAATCAAGGGTGGATGAGCCGTAGAACCGCGGAGCAGATTCGGAAACCATCACGTCATCGACAGCGGTTATATAACTGCGCGGACCGACAACCGTATGGAAGCCGATATTATAGTCACCCGTCTCGTCCGGTGTAACGGGACGATTGTAGATAATCCAGTTGCCTATTGAACGACCCTCTGTCATGAGTTCGTCGGTCATTGCCTCAGGATTGGCTCCCATGCCAAGATTTACAGAGAATGTGGAGACAACCGTAGAGGCAGCCTGCGGTTTGTAGACAGAGAAAAAGACATCATAAGTCTTTCCGGCCTCCATGTGTATTGCGGGAGTGAACATCCAACTGTCTATCGCATAGTCCTGGCCCATCAGAATGGCATACTTTGTACCGGATGTCCCGGGCATCGCATCAGTAGAGCCCTGCACTCCGAGAGTGGCCCCCAGCCAATGGCTGTCATCATATCCGGGCGTCGCAACGGTTGTCCATCCCTCCGGAAGAGGATAGGTGCCGCTCGCCGGCACATCTTCAAAATCCTCCGCAAAAATGTACGGAGCAACAATCCGGGTCTTGGCTTGGGTGGTCTGACGGTCAGATACTCCATCTGCAGACTTGATCAGCTCAAGAGTCTCACGTGGAGTTACCTTCAGCGGCACAAGTGCGGTAGCCGCAACAGTTCCGGCAACCGCAAGCACCAGAGAGGCATAAAGAATCTGTTTCATGTTTTAGATTATTGTTATGGAAACCGTACTGAGATTATTCAACCCAACAGGTATCCGAATTAAACCTACAACAAAAATAGCCTCAATTTCAATAGGCCGGAAGCATTTGGCACGTCAGTTTGTCTATATTCTTTGTTTAGATACAATATTTGACATCAAGTCATGAATTCAGTTGTTATGATTCATGAATTTGAACATTTATTATGCTGTATATCTGTGATATAATGGTTGTATGTGCAAATCTGTTACTTCCTGCCGCTGCGTGCCATCTGCAAGTATTCACGCGGACTCAGACCTGTAGATTTTTTAAAGATTGTGCTGAAATTTGTGCGTGACTTGAAGCCACATTCAGCTGCAATGCTCTCTATTGTATATGTTCTTTCACCGGCCTCTTCCCTGAGGCGTCGGCAAGCCTCCCCAACCCGGTATCCGTTAACCATTGAAGGGAAAGATTTTCCCAGGCAACGATTGATTGCATAGGAGACATATTTGGTATTGCTGCCGACAAGATCCGCCAGGTCTCTCACAGAAAATGAAGGGTTAAGAAATGGTCTTTTCTCATTCATGACCTTCTCTATCATCCGGAAGATTTTCTCTGCCTGTTCATCGGCAATTGGTTGATTCGATGAATCTTCTACTGATTCTTCTTCACAATCCTTATTCTCGCTCGAAATCTGACCGTCAAATTCAGTCTCACCAGAATCATGGTCATGCGTTTTTCTATAAAGAACTTCCATTGCCTCACGTAGACGCTTGTTCTGCATCCATATCCATACGCCGGCTGCCGAAAGTACCAACACCACAAGTCCAAGTATCCATGCAAGACGCTCTCGGCTGAGGCGTAATTCCTTCTCTGCCGCCAGATTGTTTTCCACCCTGTTAATCTTTTGGGCCGACTGCAATTCAAGGATCTTTCCAAACTCCTTGGCAGAAAACTGTGAATCTTTTAATTCCACATACTTGAGACGCTCCTCATATTCGCGGACTGGCTGCCCGGTAGCCCGGTAACAATCAGCTTTCAATTCACAAAGGGCCATGTATGTATCAGCCTGCTTCGATCCGCCACAAAGCACCGACACAGTATCGAGGCACTCGATAGCCTGTTCATATTTACCCGCGAGCATGAGAGTGCGTGCCAGATGATTATAAGATATCATGCGGTAGCGGTCGCTATTATTGAGCGAGTCTGCAAGGGCTATTGCTTCATTAAAATAGCCCATTGCCTCGGGGATGCTGTCACCGACAGCTGCCCTCATCCCGAGTCCTGTCCTGACGACATAACGGCTCCAGTTGTCGTCAGGAAGCCGGGCTCCAAGAAGCCGCTCCATGGCAGAAACGGCCTTGCCCTTATCGTCAACTTCGAAACAATAATTGAGAATGTTTAAAGTGGATGAACGCAATACGTCCCATTCACCGGTGCGGAGTCCTCCCTCGGCAGCCATGTCGAGATATTCTATGGCACGCTCATTGTCATTGAAATAATGGAATATACTTGCAATATTATTGTAGACTCTGGCTTTTATACTGTCGTTTCCGATTTGCTCCGCAGTCAGGAAACTGTTTACGGATTCGGGATAATTACCCTGAAGGAAATAAATGACGCCTGCCGTATTGTATGCTTCGGCCGATAAATTACGGTGGCTCACCGAATCAGAGGTGGCAAGCATCACCCCTACTCGTACAAAAGAATTCAAGGCAGAGTCCGGCATACCCGAAGCATACGCGCTGCGGGCCTGACTAAACAACATCATCGCCTCATCGTAGTCGGAACTGCATGTGTCATTATGATCACAGGACAACATGCCCAGTATAATGAATATACTTAATATGAATAGTGTGATTTTCTTCAAGATAACTCAGAAAATATGTAGACCATTGTTGCGTGCATCGCAGCAATTTCAGTCCTGCAAATATAACCAAAATTATAACTATTTTCCAAAAAAAAATATTTACACCGGATTTGCGCTGAGTTTCAAAAAGTATTTTGTGATTCGGGAAACATTCTGTAATCAGTCTGAGACGGTCAAAAGTAATATCCCCCAAATAGTCAAATTGCCTTATTTTAAAATGTTATTTAGTTATTTAGGCTATAATGCCCAATCAATACTCTTCTTCTTTGTTAATACGCGGCAGCGAGAAATTTTCCGAAGAAGAGAACACAACTGAAAACTGGCTTAAATCCAGTATTCACGAGTATGGAAAAACTGCGTGCATTTTAGACAAACATACACGATTCAGCGAGATGAAGCAAATTTGTAATATTCGGGTTATAAGCAATATCGAAGGTTTGCATTTCTTTGACCAAAATACAAAAAATCAATCGGAGAAACAAACGCTAGGTTGTTTATCCGATTGATTGTCTTTTGCTTATGTCGCCCGTGGCGATTAATATTCTTCTTCGTTGAAGAAGAAGTCTTCTTTGGAGGGGTAGTCGGGCCAGATGTCTTCGATGCATTCGTAGGTCTCGCCTTCGTCTTCCATCTCCTGAAGGTTCTCGATTACCTCGAGGGGGGCGCCGGAGCGCTGGGCGTAGTCGATGAGCTCGTCTTTTGTGGCGGGCCAGGGGGCGTCTTCAAGTTTGGATGCGAGCTCGAGTGTCCAGTATACGTTTGATTGTTTGTTGTACATAGTCGTTCGATTGGGTTAGAGGTGAGTGGAGGCGGTGTCTCCGTTTTTCGAGGCGCAAAGATAATGTTTTAGTTTGGAATTGCCAAATTAAATCTTGTTAAATTTTTGCATGCGTCGGTTCCCAATATATTTCGGGCGCTCCGGTGGCCACGCAGCAATGGCGGGCGACGATGAACAGGTAGTCGGAGAGGCGGTTGACGTAGGCCACGGCTTCGGCGGGGACGCTGATGCCGGCTTCGGCGAGGGCAAGGATGCGGCGTTCGGCCCGGCGGCATACGGTGCGGGCTACGTGTGCCTGGGCGGCTGAGGGTGTGCCTCCGGGCAGGATGAAGCGGTTGTGGCGCGGGAGGGTGGCGTCGAGCCGGTCGATGTGTGTTTCGAGTGCGGCGATGTCGGCGGGTGTGATTCCCTCGGGCTGATATTTTGATTCGGGTTCGGTGGCGAGTTGGGCTCCGAGGTCGAACAGGCGGTGCTGCACCGTGAGGAGTGTGCCGGCGGTGTCGCTGTCGGGGAGGCCGAGGGCAATGAGGAGTCCGATGGCTGAGTTGAGTTCGTCGACTGTTCCGTAGGCTTCGAGGCGCGGCGCAGTTTTGGCTACGCGTGTGCCTCCGACGAGCGAGGTGGTGCCGGCATCGCCGGTGCGTGTATATATTTTCATGGCAGTTGGTTGAGGAATTGCATTATTGTGCTGAGGATTTCGGGGTCGATGTCGCCTGCGAGGGCCGGATATTCGGATGGGAGTCCTGTGCCGGCGCGCAGCATCA
The DNA here is from genome assembly GCA_947644475.1 of uncultured Muribaculaceae bacterium. GTDB lineage: Bacteria > Bacteroidota > Bacteroidia > Bacteroidales > Muribaculaceae > CAG-873. The sequence continues at coordinate 175 of CANRZQ010000035.1, read as the reverse complement.
GATGGTTGATGCCGGGGAGGGTGACTGTTGTGGCGCGGGAATTGAGGCGTGAGATTATTTCCTGGTTTTCGGGTATGACCTGTGTGTCGAGCGAGCCGCCGATGGCGAGCCATGGGATTGCGACCCGGCTTATGTCGGCACGTGGGTTGTAGCGGAGCATTGCGCGGTACCAAGG
>CANRZQ010000034.1 GCA_947644475.1 uncultured Muribaculaceae bacterium | reverse complement strand
TCAACTAATATGGTCTAACCCCCAACAACAGTCAACCAAATCCGGGCAAGGACAACCCGACCCCTAACTACTTTAAGTAATCGCTACGCGATTATTAGTTAAGTTAATGTAGAGTCTACTTTTTCAGGACCAGTCCGTAATTTCGGCGCGTGCTTAGATAACGCTCTTCATAAATCTGCATCAGGATTTTGATTATACCTATTGTTTTATCTTATAAAATAGAGAGGTTCCAACTATTTAAAGTTAGGCAACCTCTCTTATGACTTCGGGGAAAAGACTTTTATATGCTTTTATGTGGTTTAACTATTATAACAGATATATCGAATTGTGGAATAGCACCATATTCATTATACATTTCCGGCATACCTGATTCAGAGCTAATATCTAGTGTCTTTTTTATTTCGATCTCTATGATATTACCATTTGTGGACTTCCAGAGCAATCTATCTTCTCTTTCTATCTGAGGTGTGCCATACTTTGCAACCAAGTCAGATTTAAGAGAAGTCAGAATTTGGTTTACTTTATAACGATTGTTGGTTAACCATTGCTCTGCCTGCTTATAATTCAGATGTGTTGTAAAAGCATCTTCATATTGAATAGCCTTGTTAAACACAACCATTTTAAATTGGTCTTTATCAAAGAAAAAACAACAACCATCAAAATTCTCAGAAGCAAACCTAACTGCACCCTTCAATACTACATTAGTAGGGGATTTAAGAATATTTGAGCTCTTAACCCCACGGGATATTAGTTTCTGAGAAACAGTATTCATAGTTGAATTGAAATCAATCCCCCATATACCAGTAATCTGACTTTGGGAGAAAGAAGCCAAGCAGGTAGTTATCAGGAGTATCGCAAAAGCGAATCGCAATTTCATAGGACTAGAAGTAGATTGTGAGAATATTCCCAACTGAAATTTGGATATAAGCCTTATTTTCAAACTCCCTAGCCAATTCGCCATCATACTGGTATTGAGTTCGGAGGATGTCAGCATTGCCTGCATACCGCCAGTCGTCTCTGCCATTGTACTTGCCAACAGCATACTGAACTACCTTACCACCTGCGATTTTAATTTTTAGCATTTCAAGCCTACCGCCATTTACATAGTAAGCTCTTACCGTTTGTTCATAGCTATAGCCTTGTGCTAATAGCTTGGAATCATCAAACTGCTGTGATTCCGTGGCGAAAGTTGCTAGTGAGCATACAAACAACCCCGCCATTAAAAGCATCTTTTTCATATTGCTTTTTTTTGGTGATGCTTTACAATCCCGATAAAGCAGTTACTTACTGATATAGAAAAGGTGTGGGATTGTACTCTGCATACCCTTTTAGCTGGCTTCTCGCATTGCCATAGATAGAGGTATAACAGCAAACCCACACCGATAGAGCTATGCAGATACCCCTAAAAGGGATAGGAACTAGCTATCGATGTAGGTGTTACTTGCTATTATCTTTCTATCTATCAGTGAATTTTGCGAGAATTTACTAAAAGAAGATAATTCAAATAACACCTTTTCAGATGTATGAGCCAACTCTTCGGCTCTACTATTCGGTTACAAAAATAATATATTTTATTTTATCATCAAAAAAAATTAGAGAAAAGGAAGGAAAAAGGGCTTGTGGCCGGAGGAGAGGGCCTCGCGCATGCGCGAGAAGGCCTTGGTGAGTTGGTTTTTGACGGTTTTTACCGAGATGCCGAGTTCGTCGGCAATCTCCTCGTTGGCCATGCCGTCGCGTTTGCTCATAAGGAAAATCTCGCGGCACTTGTCTGGCAGGCTGTCAACGGCCTGCCAGATGCGGGCGTCGCGTATCGATGTGTCGATTTCTTCTTCGCCGATTTCGGGGATAGAGTCAATCTCGACGGTCTCTTTTTTTGCACGCAGAAAACTTATGCACTCGTTGTGGACCGCCCGATATATAAATGAGCGGAAGTTGTCGATTTCCATTCCGGCCTCTACACGCTGCCATGTTTTCAAGAATGAATCCTCGACAAGGTCTTCCGCATCGCCGGGGTCGCCGACAATCCGCAGGGCATACATTCCCAACGGAAGATAGTAGCGGCGGAATTCTATTTCAAATTCTTTCGCAGTCATCGTCTGCGGAGAAAACGCTTGACGCGCCGCGCCCAGAAATAAGGATCGAGATAGTCGCTGAAATACAAGGCTCGCTCGCCATAGAGCCATGGACGCAGGGCTTCCTTGGAACGTTCAAGAGCGCGGAAATATAAATCGGCTTCGTCGAGGAGATACATATCATAGGATATGGCTTTCTTATATAGCCGGCTGTATGAATGGAAGAATGTGCGCAAGCGACGCTTCACGGCACGGTCTGAGAGGTATTTTTCGTCGGGATGGCATCCGCCGGTGTCTTCGGTGTACTTACGCCAGAAGTCGGTGTAATGATACAGGCATGGACCGGAACCTTCCTCGACGGGACGCACGGCAAGGCTTCCCTCTATGTAGACCGGGCTGATGCCGGAAGCGATATTGGCGGCCACCTGAAAGATTTTTTGTGTCGGCAGGCTTTCTATAATCGTAACGAAGGTGCCCTCACGGGCAAGCAAGATGTTGTGAGCCACCGAGCCGCTCGTAAATGCGATGGCCTCGGCCGAATCCAAAAGACGAATCATGGCCGAAAGCGTCATTTTCTCGGGACTTATCACTGCGTAGCCGTTGCGCGCGAAATAATTGTCGAGCAGTTCGATGCCGATGTCCTTGGCTATATGCGTTTTCCATGCCGAGCGGCTGAAAAATATTTTTTTAGGACTATTGGCATCCGGCGCTGTACGCGACAGGGCTTCTTGGCGCAGGCGGTCGAATATTTCACGCCACTCGGGGCTGACGTGGGTCTGCAAATTGAAGCCGAGAGCCGGCACGACAATGGAGCGGAACGCCGTGGGACGGGATATCACCTCGATACGGTCCGCTATGCCAAGCATATCGAACAACTCGGCATAATTGCCCTTCTCCCAAAAGCCGGTGTTTTCGTCCTCGGCGACGGCAAAGATTATTTTGGCGTCGGCCGGCGCGCCTTTCAGCAGATACCAGAGCCGGGCGGTGGTGTTCATCAGGAAATGGCCCCATATCCGGCGGATATATCCTGCATATATGGCCGGCGAGGCGATTTCGTCCGCTTCCTCGCCGAAATCTTCGGCCGGAACAATTTCCGAGCACAGGTCGCAGTCGTCGACAATGAGATTTGCCGGCGGATTTATCCACGCATCGAGGATAAAGCCACGGGGGCATACGACGCAGCCGGTCCACGCAGTCACGTCGGGCCGGCCGTCGGAACCGACCATCTGACGCACAGCATATTTTGCCTGCTCGCGTCCGATGGCCTGTTGTTTTTCTTCGGGAATATATTGCGGTTGGGTCACAGCACTTTGCGGAGCGAAGATTCAAGAGCCGTGGGATCTGCCACTCGCTCTACGACCTCGCCTTGGCGGTTGATAACAAACGAGATGGGAAGCATGCCCACATTATAGGTGCGCAGGAGTTTGTCGCCGTCGGTGGGATTGTTGCGCACGGTGATCCAGGGCAGGTTGGCGGCTGTCTCGCGCCATGCACGCTCGTCGGAGTCGAAGGCCACCTGATATATTTGCAGGTTCTGACCACGATATGCCTCATAGAGGCGGTTGAGTTCCACGTTGTAGGGAAGCGAGGCCTCAGTGTTATATGCCGTGAAGCAGAGAATCACGGGATTGCCCTTTCCGGCCACTTCGGCGAGGCTGTGCTTCTGTCCTTTTTCATCGTAGAGGTCGATGTCGAGCACGCTCACTTCCTGAGCCTCGATGGTGACGCCCTTGCCGGGGTTTATAGCCTGACGGGCTGAAAGATAGCGGCGTTCGAGGTATTTGGTGCGCGGGTCGGAGGGAAGCAGCTGGCTGAACTTCTGCGCCGTGGCACCGAGCATAGCCACATCGCGGCGGTCGGCCGGCGAATACATGGGCTGTCCTCCGAGCGTCTTGTTGATAATGTAATATGAAAGCACGCCGATCGAGTCGTCGAGCACGGCCTGATTGAGGTCGCGTTTAAGCAACGAGTCGGCAAGCGCGGCCTGCACACCTTTTTCCGACACTACGGATGCAATCTTGCGGTCGATTTCCATCATGGCACGGGCCTGGGGAGTGCCGTCGAGCACATAATCGGACCCAAACGACGAGGCTTTTGCCTCGACGGTGACAGTCTCTATCGAGTCGATGGGGAAGTAGATGCTTTCGCCGGCATAGTTCAGGCGGTAGATGTCGGGGAATTGCGCACCCTGCTCCGAGGCGTAGGCAAACGACCCGTCGGCACCTATGGCGAGAGAGTCGACCGTATACCAGTTACCGGCATTAAAGCCTTGAAGCACAATTTTTTGGTCGGAATCGGCACCTTCGACATTGCCTTCCACTTTCCAGCCTTTCTGACCGGAACATGCGGCAAACACAGTCATGGCTGCCGCGGCCATTATATATAATGTTGACTTTTTCATGGATTTCATTCAAAGTTTTTAGCAATTTCAGCGGCGATTTCAGCCATTTCCTCCGGAGTGAAGGAGAGATGGCGGCGGAAGTCGACATCTGCCTCGGAATTAATGGGGAGGAGATGTATGTGGGCGTGGGGCACTTCGAGGCCGAGCACCACCTGGGCCACCTTGCGGCATCCGAAGGCGCGACGCTGGGCTTTGGCAACACGCTTGGCAAAAATCTCAAATTCGGCAAGCAGCGCGTCGTCGAGGTCGAAGATGTAGTCGACTTCCTCGCGCGGAATCACGAGAGTGTGGCCCTTCGCCACAGGGTTGATGTCGAGAAATGCGTAGAATTTATCGTTTTCGGCCACCTTGTACGATGGAATCTCGCCGGCGGCTATTTTTGAGAAAATCGATGCCATTTTTCAATGCACAATTAACGATGCGCAACAATGCACGGTTAGCCAATGGAAATTTCTACAATCTCAAACTGCATCAGGCCGGCGGGCACCTTGATTTCCACCACGTCGCCGAGTTTGTGGCCGAGCAGGCCCTGGGCGATGGGCGTCGACGATGCAATTTTCTTTTCTTTGAGGTTAGCCTCGGAGTCGGCCACGATGGTGTATTCGATTACCATGCCGTTTTTCACGTTTTTAATCTTCACCTTGTTGAGGATCTGAACCTCGTCGGTGTTGAGTTTGGAGTCGTCGATAATGCGGGCGTTGGCCACAAGGTCTTTGAGTTGGGAAATCTTCATCTCGAGCATGCCCTGCGCCTCTTTTGCCGCGTCGTACTCGGCGTTCTCAGAGAGGTCGCCTTTGTCGCGGGCCTCGGCTATGGCACGTGAAATCTCGGGACGCTTCACTGATTCGAGATATGCGATTTCTTCCATTTTTTTCTTGTAACCCTCGCGGGTCATGTAAGTTATAGCCATGATTGTATTTTCTTTTCTTTTTTTGAGACGTTGAAAAAATAAGAATCCCGGCTTCACGTCAACAAGCGGGACCCTTTGGTAATTACAATTATTTCGCCGCAAAGTTAACACTTTTTTTGCCAACAATCAACCCGGCAAATCTTAATAATAGTTAAACGCAATTTGCATTACCTACACGCGCAAAAGCCCCCGGACGCGTTGGGTGGTGGTGGGAGCGTCCGGGGGCGGCGGGTTGGAGGGTTGTCTTATATCCTAATTTCTAAACTTTACACTTTTATTACAACCGGCAGGGGCAATTTGTTCACTATTTTTCTTAATTTTGCAAAAATTTTATCGAAATGAAGAAAATTGCAATATGGGTCGAGGCGATGCGGCTTCGCACGCTTCCTGTATCGGTGTCGGGCGTTATCGCCGGCATTGGCTTCGCTTTCATGGCCGGAAAGTTTGAATGGGCGCCGGCGGCGCTGTGCCTGGTTTTTGCCATACTCGCCCAGATTGCCTCGAATTTTGCCAACGAATACTACGACTTCAAGGACGGCCTCGACCGCCCGGGCCGCGAGGGGCCGCGCCGTGGCGTAACCGAAGGCGACATCTCGCCCCGGGCCATGCGCAACGCCACTTTTGCCACTCTTGCCGCAGCATGCGCCGTGGGGCTCGGGCTTGTGGCCTGGGGAGGATGGTGGCTCATAGCCGTGGGCCATTTCATTGCGCTCGGCGTGCTCGCTTACAGCACAGGGCCGTATCCGCTGTCGCACCACGGCCTTGGCGAGGTGGCCGTGCTGTTTTTCTTCGGAATAATCCCCGTTAATTTCACTTTTTACCTCCAGACAGGCTTCTGGGACCTTACGGTGCTAATCGGCTCGGTGTCGGTGGGCATGATGGGGGCAAATATACTTATTGTGAACAACTACCGCGACCTCGAGGACGACCGCGCCGTGGGCAAGCGTACATCTGCCGTGATTTTCGGCCGTGGCACGATGTCGAACGTTTATCTTTTCAACGGATTTATAGCCGTGGCGCTTATGTGGATTGCATGGATGATGGCCACAAGCATATGGTGGCTTGCCGTGCCGATCGCCTACCTTTTCGGCCACACGATGCTGTGGCTGAGGATGTCGAGCCGGTGGGGGGCCGCGCTAAACCCTCTGCTGGGCATGACGGCCATGCTCATGCTCCTCTACTGCGCCGGCTTTGCGGCGGCCATGTTCCGGGGGTGATGCGTCAGTATCTCCCGGCGCAGCGTGGATGTGTCGGTGTGCAGATATACCTGCGTGGTTGAGATATACTCGTGCCCGAGCATCATCTGGATGGCGCGCAGGTTTGCCCCCCCTTCAAGCAGGTGGGTGGCAAAAGAATGACGCAGCGTGTGGGGGCTTATTGTGCGCCTTATGCCCACAGCCTCTGCAAGCCCCTTTACGATAATGAACACCATCTGGCGAGTAAGCCGCCGTCCACGCCGGTTAAGGAACACCACGTCTTCTTCTCCCGGCTGAGGCTGCGGGCGGCAAGGGTCGGCCAGATAGCCGGATATAACCTCTGCGGCACGCTCCGACATCGGCACCATGCGCTGCTTGCTGCCCTTGCCCTCTACAAGAATCATGTTGGCATCGAAGCGTATGCGCGACACTTGCAGGCCGACAAGTTCCGACACGCGCAAGCCGCAACTGTAAAGCGTCTCCATCATAGCCACATTCCGCATGCCTTCATCCTTGCCAAGGTCGACAGCGCCAATCATGGCGTCGACTTCCTCTACGGTGAGCACTTCGGGAAGAGTCTTCGACACCTGCGGAGACTCGAGCATGACGGTAGGGTCGGCCTCCACCACCTTTTCAAGCCACAGAAAATGGAAGAACGATTTTACTCCGCTTAGTATCCTTGCCCGCGAGCGCGCCGAGATGCCAAGGTCGGCAAGCGAGGCCATGAATGTGTGCAGCGCAGGCTCGCCGACACCGCGAAGCAACACAGCAAAGGCGGCATCGTCGACCGCGCCGGCGGCCTCATCTGCCAGCCAGCCCGCAAGTTTCTCCACATCAAGGCGATAGGCCGCGGCTGTGTTGTCGCTTAGCCCGCGTTCAAGCCGCAGGTAACTTTCAAAAAGGTCAAGAATCTTCATTAAGAGCGTGTCTCAAAACAGTGAGGGCTGCGAGCCTTCGCGGTTCAGGCCGAGATGCGAGTAGGCCAGTGGCGTCACCTCGCGGCCGCGTGGCGTGCGCTTGATGAAGCCTTCTTTTATAAGGAACGGTTCATACACCTCCTCGATTGTGCCGGCATCCTCGCCGAGAGCCGTGGCAATCGTGGAAAGGCCGACAGGTCCTCCGCCAAACTTGGCGATAATAGTGGTGAGTATCTTATGGTCGATCTCATCGAGGCCGTAACGGTCGATATTGAGCGCTTCGAGGGCATACCGGGCTATTTCCGTGTCGATACGCCCCGAGCCTTTCACCTGGGCAAAGTCGCGCACACGACGGAGCAGGGCGTTGGCTATACGCGGGGTGCCTCGGCTGCGGAGCGCGATTTCGAGCGCCGCCTGCTCATCACATTCCACCCTGAGCAACTGCGACGAACGCATGATAATGCGCGTGAGCACATTATGGTCGTAATATTCCAGATGGCAGTTGATGCCGAAACGCGCGCGCAGCGGCGACGTAAGCAGGCCCGAGCGCGTGGTGGCGCCGATAAGCGTGAACGGGCTAAGGGAGAGTTGCACGGTGCGCGCCCCGGGCCCCTTGTCAATCATAATGTCGATACGGTAATCTTCCATGGCCGAATAGAGGTATTCCTCGACCACAGGACTGAGGCGGTGGATCTCGTCGATAAACAGCACGTCGTTCTCTTCAAGCGACGTGAGGATTCCGGCGAGGTCGCCGGGCTTGTCGAGCACCGGTCCCGAAGTGATTTTGATACCCACTCCGAGTTCGTTGGCAATGATGCCCGACAGCGTGGTTTTCCCAAGGCCGGGAGGGCCGAACAGCAGGATATGGTCGAGCGACTCCCCGCGCATGCGCGCGGCCTGCACGAAAATCTTCAGATTCTCCACCACCTTTTCCTGGCCGTTGAACGCAGAAAATGCGTCGGGACGCAGAGCGCGCTCGAAATCCTTGTCGGCCTCGGCCGCCTTGTTCCTTATGTCAAATTCCTCACTCATTATTCTTATTCTTCTGCCGTATTAGTTGTGTAAACCCATGATTCGACGGTGCGCAGCGCCGACGAGAAGTTGGCGCCTATCTTCGTCACGACACGCCCGTCGCTTTCCCAGGGGAGGGCATAGCCTTTTTCGTCTATCTGCCGGAGGGCGTCATCCGCGCTTCCGTCGACCTTGAACTCAAATACGTACACGCGCCAGGGGGTACGCGCCACCATGTCGACACGGCCTCCCGACTGGGCAATCTCGCATTTGGCACTCACGCCAAGCATCATGAATATGATATACATGCACAGGTGCACATGCTTCTCGAGCATCTTCGTGTCTATCTCATGATAGGGCACCGACGACAGCATTTTCCTGAATATCTCCATCATGCTGTCGACATCGCCGGAATTGACAGCGCGACGCAACGAATGTTGAATACTGTCTATGTCGGCCCCGGCATATCCCTCGACGAATTCCGGAATGAGAAGGGTGGTTAAAGTGGACTGCACCTCCTGGTTTGGAATTCCGAGCCGGTAGGAGTTGTCGTGTATGTCGCAATCGCGGATAGTGAGATACCCCGTCTGAAAGAAAAGCGAAATCGGGTCTTCCTTTGAATATGTACTGCCCAACCGTTCGGCCGACACCCACCGGGAGGTAAGTTCATCAAGGCTGAATTCCGACGCGCGCAGGTACACAGCCAGAATCTTGGACGAGCCGGACATTACCCAGAAATTATCAAGCATCAACTGGTCGAGGGCATTGAGCACGCTGAACGGATTGTAGACATATTCCTTTTTTTGCGTAAACCGATATCCGTCGTATTTATTTTTCAACACCGTGAGCATCGTGTCGTATGCGTAGCCGTATTTTTCGGCCAAGGCCTCGATGCCGGGCCTGAAGTTTCTCTCGACTTCTTCTTGCGTGAGTCCTAACATTCCGGCATATTTTTCATTAAGGCTAATATCCGACGGATTGTTGAAGCCCGAGAATACCGTAGTGTTGCGGAAACGCGACACCCCGGTAATGAACGCGAACTTGATGTTGCGGTCAGACGATTTAAGGACGCTGAAAAACGGACGGAGTTTGCTTGTCGCTTCTCTTAAAAGGTCCTCATCGTGAAGCACCTCTACAAAACCCTTGTCGTATTCATCGATAAGAACCACTACCTGTTTACCAAACTTACTGCACAAGGAATCAATCAGGCTGGAAAACATCACCCCAACCCCTAACGTGACATTTATCTCAACGCCATATTCCGCCGCAATATTCCTCAAAGTCCATTTCAATTCATCAACGACAGCGTCAGAGTCGGCAGCAGTCATTGCATTGAAATCGATATGCACAACAGGATATTCCACCCAATCCTTCTCCCACTCCGACACGGCAAGACCTTCGAAAAGGTCCTTGCGTCCCTGGAAATAGGCTTCGAGCGTCGACAAGAACAGACTCTTGCCAAACCGTCGTGGACGGCTCATAAAATAATACTTGCCTTGTAGAAGCATCGGGATATAATGCGTCTTGTCGACATACAAATATCCACCCTCTCGTATGTTTTCAAACGACTGGATTCCAATCGGATATTTTGGGCTCGGTATAAACATATCTAACTTTTTGAGACTACAAATATACGAATTATATTCGATGAAAAAAATAGCGATAGTCGGCTGCAAGCCGGTTCGCGGTGGCGAAGCCAATTTTTTGAATCAAATATACGAAATATATTCGATGAAAAAAATAGCGACAGTCGGCTTCCAGAATATCATGTATTACTTATTCAGTTAAAAATAGTAACAGTGGTTAAATTTTTTAATAATTGAAATCCATTTTTTACATTCTTTTTAAAACAAGTCTTAAAGAAATGGGGCGAAACGCTAATTGTGGTTAAAGTTCGGCCTGTCAATGTAATATTTGCATATATTTGCCGTCAAATAGAAAAAAACACAAAGAAAAATCCATCACAAGCAATTATGAAAAAAATAACTTATCTTTCTATTTTTGCCACAGGCGCCCTTGCCGCCGCCATGGGCATCTCCCTGGTATCGGGCCAAAGCCCCGTGGCTCCACCCACCAACCAGGAGGCCTTTGTCAACGCTGCCGAAAGCACTATCAACGGCGTTGTGTCGGTAAAAAGTTACGCCACCCCACGCCAACAGCAATATATGGGCAACGGAGGAGGATTCTTCGACGACCCTTTCTTTGAATATTTCTTCGGCGGACCCCGCCAGCAGCAACCCCGCCAGCAGCAGCCGCGCGAGTCGGAGCAGCGGCAGATTGGCCTTGGCTCGGGCGTAATCATATCGGCCGACGGATATATCGTGACCAACAACCATGTGATTGCCGACGCCGAGCGTCTTGAGGTGACGCTCAACGACAACCGCAACTATAATGCCACAGTTATCGGAGCCGACCCCACCACCGACCTTGCGCTTATCAAAATCGACGCCCCCAACCTCCACGTTATTCCGATGGGCAATTCCGATGACCTCCATGTGGGCGAATGGGTGCTCGCCGTGGGCAACCCCTTCGGATTTACATCAACAGTAACTTCCGGCATCATCTCGGCCAAGGCTCGAAACATCTCATCGGCCACACAGTCGATGTCGGCCGGCAACATCGAATCGTACATCCAGACCGACGCCGCCCTCAACTCCGGCAACTCCGGAGGCGCGCTCGTCAATCTCAATGGCGAACTCGTAGGCATCAACGCCGCCATATATTCAAAAACCGGCACCTACGCCGGATGCTCGTTTGCAATCCCCACCTCCATCGTGAAGAAAGTGACCGACGACCTGCGTCAATACGGCACAGTACAGCGCGCGCTCCTTGGCATTTCGTTCCGCGAACTCACACCCGAGTTTATCAAGGAAAAAGACATCAAGGGCGTCAACGCCGGCATCTATGTGGCCTCGGTGGCCGACCGCTCGGCAGCCCGTGAGGCAGGCCTCGAGGAAGGCGACGTGATTGTAGAACTCAACGGCACCCCTGCCACTACCACCGCCCAGGTGCAGGAGGCTATCGCAAAGTGCTCGCCCGGCGAGACAATAGCCATCACATTCTTCCGCGACGGCAAAAAGATGCACAAAAACGCCGTGCTGCGCAACGACCAGGGCAACACCGACATCCGCCGTCCCGGCTCTGTCACCGACCTGGGCTGCGCCTTCTCCAAGGCTCCCAAGGAAACCCTCTCGCAACTCCAGCTGTCGCATGGCGTGCAGGTCAAGGGCCTTCAAGACGGCCGCATGAAAGACGCCGGCATCCGCGACGGATTCATCATCCTGTCGGTGAACGGCGCACGCATCTCCGCACCCGAGGAAATCGAGAAAATCTACGACTCGATCATCAAGTCGGCCGACCAGGACAAGGTGCTTTTCATCAAGGGCATCTACCCCACCGGCAAACAGGCATTCTACGCCGTGCCCCTTGTCGACTGATTCCAGCATCCAATATATATAATAATGAGGCAGCCCCGCGGGGCTGCCTCATTATTATATATGTATTTGTCAATATACAAGCGACACATTGTCGACCCACAGCGTAAGGTCTATCGTGCCGATATACGCGCTACCCGACCCGGCCGAGAACATCACCAAAAGATGCGTCGGCGTTGCATCGGCTGAATCCCAGCCTTCCTCAACCACCGGCACCATCTTCCCTTTGGAATTCTTGGCGTAATAACTTTTATCCTCGGAAATAAGCCCTTTCCACTGCTTGAAGTCGGCACGCCCGCTTATATCGCCGTACTCAACGGGAATACGGTGCGCGGCCACCCAGTCGGTTGTCTTCGCATAACGCTCGCGGCCGGTGCCGACACGCTTTGCATGAAGATTGCCGTCGGCATCTTCCCATCGGCGTTGAAGGATGATAAACACCTCGGCGCAGTCGTTGCCCTTGTAAGTTTTCTTTTTGCCAAAGCCCGAACTGTATATCCGCTCTCCGGTCGAAGGCATAAACAGTTTATAGTCGAATTGCAAAGCCTTGGGGCGGCGGGTGAACGGCACGCCCATCTCCATCTTGCTGTAAGGATTCGACGTGCTCTTGATAGGCTCGAGCATCTTGCCGAGAAATATCGAGCCGGCAACAAGCACCTCCATGTTCACCACCCCTATCACCTTGCAATGCTCGTAGAGAGTGGTGAGTTTGGCGCACTTCCCCGAGCCGTGCGCGTCGGGGAACACAGCGTTCGATGTCTTGGTGACACCCATCGGCGATGCCAGCACGTTTGACGTGGCCCAAGGAGAGCCGCCGAGGTTGACATAAGGCTTGCCGGTGGTAATGGTCTGTGTCGGACCAATTTCATAGACAGTCTTTTTGGCGCCCCCGAGAAGTTTCGACTCCTTTATCTCACGGGTGACCCACTGGTCGAAATTGCCGAAATTTATCGGCTCCACCTTTTCGGCATGAGCCGCCGAGGCGGCTGCGGCACACAGTATCGCAATTAAGATTTTTCTATTCATATCTCAAAATTTGGCGCAAAGTTACAAATTATCCCTCCATGTGACAAAACATGCTTCCATTTATGACAATATTGTGGACAGAATGGGCAATAAAACATATATTTAACAAAAAGCATCACATTAAGATTTATATTTTTTTGCGAATATTTGAAAATTTTGGAGAAAAATTTGGAGAATTGAAATTTGTTGCGTAACTTTGCAGTCGCAAATGGCGGGATAGCTCAGTTGGTTAGAGCGTCGGATTCATAACCCGGAGGTCCTGAGTTCAATTCTCAGTCCCGCTACACAGTAAAGGAAGTTTCTCTATAAGACTTCCTTTTTTTGTATAGTTACTTTTTTATAGGCACAAGCCGTAATTCCGGTACATTATTTATTAAAACAGGTGGACCGCAAGGCGGTCGAATACGGTAGGCACGGGCGAAAGCCCGTGTTTCTAACGAATCACGAAGGTTCGACTGCGGCCGCAGTCGAATAACAACATCTCATCATAACATGGGCTTGCGCCCATGCCTACCATATTAAGCGGCTCTGCCGCTTCTGCTGAAAAGACATGCACCGTAAATTCGGCTTGACCACTTTTTTTATAGGATATAATAGCGCAGGTTTCATTTTTTTATTATATTTGCAGAATATTTGACGAAAATCATCTGCAATCACAAGTCATCATTTCATTTTTCCATAAATCCACACATTTTTTCACCACACACCTATGAAGAAATTTCTACTTTGCATCTCGGCCGCCGCATTACCGGCCATCGCAGCCATGGGTGCCTCCCAGGATGTAACGCTGTTTGGCCAACTCTACAACGGCAACGGCGATTGCGGCATCTACAAATTCTCGTCGGGCACCACCCCGGGGGCGGAACTTGTTGCCCAAATCGAGGCCGAACCCAATTGCGGAGCCGTGAAGGCCGGCGACCGCTTCTACACTTTCAGCGCCGAGCCGGGCGATTACGGCACAGAATATGCCGCATATGTCTACGACGCAAGCGCCGGATATCAGTTCATTACTCGCATCGGCAGCGCATGGGGCCTGGCCAAATCGCAGCAGGTGCTTGCCCATGACCCCGTATCCGACAAAATCTACACCATATATCAGGAAAGCGGATACTACGGCACCGAATCGTATCTCGGCATCCTCGACATATCCAACCGCACGATAACGAAAGTTGGATACGGAAGCCTGTATTTCGGATATGGCAGCACTTATGTGCTGGCAATGGTTTTCTCGCCCGAAGGCGAACTCTACGCCGTGGCCTCAAACTCCAACCTCTATAAGGTAAACACCTCAAACGCGGACCTTACAAACATCGGCTCTACCGGAATATATCCCGAATACGAGCAGTCGATGACATTCGCCCCCGACGGCTCTGCCATCTACTGGGCCGCATGCAACGATGACATCAACGCTCTTTACAGCCTCGACCCCGCAACAGCCCAAGCCACTAAAATAAAGGATTTCACTAACAACGAGGAATATGTTACCCTTTGGGTGGGCGACATCGAGGCCGCCGACAACGCTCCGGCCGCACCGGCAGACCTTGCCGCAACCTTCACCGGCGGCGCCCTCACAGGCACGTTCTCATTCACGGCTCCGTCGACAACCCACGGAGGCGACACGCTCGAAGGCGAGATTTCTTATGAAATCACGGCCAACGGCGAAGTTGTCGGATCAGGCACAACAATGCCCGGCCAACAGGCTTCTTGTCCCGTAACACTGCCCTCATCAGGCCTTTACGACTTCAAGGTGACCCTCTCCAATGCCGCAGGCACAGGCGACAGCGCCACCCTCAGCGGCATATACGCCGGCATCGACACTCCCATGGGCGTAGTCAATCCCCTCCTCGAGAGAGGCGACTCCGACAGCGAGTTTGTCATAACCTGGGACGCACCCACAGTTGGCGCCCACGGCGGCTATGTCGACCTCGATGCAATTAAATACCGCGTGCGCCGCCTGCCCGACTTTGAAGTTGTCTCGGAAAACGCCACATCGCCTTTTGTCGACACGTTCGAATCTGAGCAGCCCGCAAAAATATCCTACGAAATCACTCCCTATATCGACGAAGCCACATCCGGCCTCGCCCTCACCACCAACCGCCTGATGACCGGCCAGCCCTTCGAGACTCCTTGGTCGGAAGATTTCACAGCCCTCTCCGCTGCACAAATCTGGACCGTAGCCGATGCCAACAACGACGGCCACAGCTGGGAATACCAGTGGGACTTCGGATATTTCAGAATCTACGACAATGACAATGCCAAGGACGACTGGCTCATCTCTCCCTACATCCGCCTCGAAGAGGAGCATGAATACAAACTCACATTCGACGTGCGCACC
>CANRZQ010000033.1 GCA_947644475.1 uncultured Muribaculaceae bacterium | reverse complement strand
AAGCCATCCAGAAAGGCCTCCGCATGATTGGCCAGGGCATGCATGGTTTCGTTGAAAACAAGGAAATCAAGATCGACAATATCGACAAGGCTCTCACCGCGCCCACCGACAAGCGCATCTTCGTCATAGCCAAGGCCATGGCTCAGGGCTATACCGTCGACCGCATCCACGACCTTACCAAAATCGACAAATGGTTCCTCTACCGTTTGCAAAATATTATGCAGACGGCCGACGAACTTGAAAAATACGACACCCTCGAGACACTCCCCGCCGACCTTATGCGCCTGGCCAAACAGCAGGGCTTCTCCGACTTCCAGATTGCCCGCTCAGTGTTCAAGGACGGTATGACCGACGGCGAAGAGGCCAACCTCGCCGTCCGCGCCTGGCGTAAGACTCTCGGCATCCTCCCTGTGGTGAAGCAGATCGACACCCTGGCCGGCGAGTTCCCCGCACGCACCAACTATCTTTACCTCACCTATAACGGAACCGAAAGCGACATCGACTACTCCGACCCCGACCACCGTTCGGTGATAGTGCTCGGCTCCGGCGCCTACCGCATCGGCTCGTCGGTGGAATTCGACTGGTGCTCGGTGAACGCGCTCATGACCGTGCGCGAGCAAGGCTGGCGTTCGGTAATGATTAACTACAATCCCGAGACCGTGTCTACCGACTACGACATGTGCGACCGCCTCTATTTCGACGAACTCACCTTCGAGCGCGTAATGGATATCGAGGACCTCGAGCAACCCCACGGCACAATACTATCTGTCGGCGGCCAGATTCCCAACAACCTCGCCACGCGACTCAACGCGCAGGGCGTGAATATTCTCGGCACATCTTCGGCATCTATCGACAACGCCGAGGACCGTCACAAGTTCTCCGCCATGCTCGACCGTCTGGGAATCGACCAGCCCGCATGGCGAGAGTTGACATCGTTTGCCGACATCGAGGATTTCATCGCCGAAGTCGGCTATCCCGTGCTCGTGCGCCCCTCCTACGTGCTTTCCGGCGCGGCCATGAACGTATGTTTCAACGATGAGGAACTCCAACGCTTCCTCAAAATGGCCGTAAACGTGTCGAAGAAGCACCCTGTTGTTGTGTCCTCCTTCATCCAGAATGCCAAGGAAATCGAAATGGACGCCGTGGCCCAGGACGGCCAGATTATGGCCTACGCCATATCCGAGCACATTGAATATGCCGGCGTTCACTCCGGCGACGCCACCATACAGTTCCCCCCGCAGAAACTCTATGTCGAGACCATGCGCCGAATCAAGAAGGTGTCGCAGCAGATTGCCCGCGCCCTCAACATCACCGGCCCCTTCAACATCCAGTTCCTTGCCAAGAACAACGACATAAAGGTAATCGAGTGCAACCTCCGCGCATCGCGCAGTTTCCCCTTCGTGTCGAAGGTGCTGAAAATCAACTTTATCGACCTTGCCACACGCGCAATGCTCGGCATCCGCATCGAGAAGCCCAATAAGAGCGCGTTCGACCTCGACTATGTTGGCGTCAAAGCCTCGCAATTCTCGTTCCAGCGTCTGCAAGGAGCCGACCCCGTGCTCCGTGTCGACATGACATCTACCGGCGAGGTCGGCTGCATCGGCGTCGATACCAACGAAGCCATCCTCAAAGCCATGCTCGCCGTGGGCCAGCGCATCCCCAAAAAGAGCGTGCTGCTTTCCACCGGCACTCCCCGTCAGAAAGCATCCATGCTCGACGCTGCTCATATGCTCCACCAGAACGGGTTCACTATCTACGCCACATCCGGCACATGCCAGTTCCTCAACGAGAACGGCATCCCCGCAATCCGCGTTTACTGGCCATCCCAGCCCGAGCAGCATCCCCAGGCTCTCGACCTGCTCCACAACCGCAAGATCGACATGGTGCTTAACATACCCAAGAACCAGACATCGTCCGAACTTTCCAACGGCTACAAGATTCGCCGCGCGGCAATCGACCTCAACATCCCCTTGCTCACAAACGCGCGTCTTGCCTCGGCTTTCATCCAGGCCTTCATCCAGTTGCCGCTCGACGACATCGAAATCAAGAGTTGGGACGAATATTAAACCGAATAGACAATGGAAGATAACAACAACTATAAAATCAAGGACAAGAGCAAACGCATACTCCTTGGCGTTATCTCTGTCCTCCTCGTCATCGTGCTCGGCGCGTGCGTGTGGTTTGCCATGTCGCTCGCAGGCAAGGAACGCGCCTTGGAGGCAGAGCGCGAGGCCCGAGAGCAGGCCGAACTCAATCTCGACCAGGCTCTTATGGACCGCGATTTCGACGAACTCAACCGTGAATTCTCATCGCTTGAAAACCAGCGCGTATCCATTATGGACGACTCCGTAAAGCGTGAGCTCACTGAAAAATATGAGGCCGCAAAATTAAAGGTTGAGAAACTCCAGCAGGAACTCAAAAACCAGAAAAAGAAATCGGCTGCCGAAATCAAGAAACTCAAAGACGAGATTTCAACCCTCCGCGCCCTCCTGCGCCATTATGTAGAGGAAATAAACCGCCTCAATCAGGAAAACCAGGAACTGCGCACCGAAAACGAGACTATCAAGAAAGAAAACACCCGTCTTTCGAGCCAGGTACAGGAAACCTCACGTAAAAACGAAGTGCTTTCAGAGCGCATGACCCTCGCTGAGAAACTGAACGTTACCGGCGTAAGCCTCACCGCGCTCAACAAAAAAGGCAAGAACGAAAAGAAAGTGTCGAAGGCAAAACAACTTATGGTCACTTTCACCATTCCGCAGAACAATTCCACCCCCGTGGGCGAGAAGACTATCTACATGCGCCTCATCTCTCCCTCCGGCCAACTTCTCGGCTCGGCCGGCACCTTCTCCTTCGAAGGCGGCAGTGTCGAGTGCTCGGCTAAGAAAACTGTGGAATATGCCGGCGAGGAAATTGCCAATATACACATCTATTGGGATGTGAACACTGCCCTCAGCCCCGGCGACTACACTGTCGAACTTTTTGCCGACAACTATCGCCTCGCCCGTCGCTCATTCTCTCTTAAATAATAAAGGCTTACATAGAAACCGGCACCCGGCGGCAATCGCCGGGTACCGGTTTTTAGGAACACAAGCCCGCCACCGTGCCCCGCGTTTCAACGCGGCGTCTCCCAACTACCCAACTACCCAACTACCCAACTCTCTAACTCCCAACTCCCTAACTCCCAACTCCCTTGCTCGATAATTTTATAACCGAAATCAACTCGGTGGAAGTCACCACTATCTCCTCCGTGTATAAATTGGTGCTTTCCATGGCACTTGGCGCTGTCATCGGATACGAGCGCAAGCGCAAAGGCCAGATTGCAGGTGTGCGCACTTTCTCGCTCATTGCAATGGGCGCGACCCTTGCAATGATTCTATCCATATATGTCCCGCAGGAATATCTTGGACTGAAAAACGGCGACCCCGGCCGTATCGCCGCGCAGGTTGTGTCCGGCATCGGTTTTCTCGGCGCCGGCGCGATTATACAGATGAAAGGCTCCGTCCGCGGCCTTACCACTGCCGCCGGCATTTGGATGGTGGCGGCCCTCGGCCTCACCGTCGGAGTAGGCATGTATGTTATTGCCACGGTGGCCACACTGCTCATCCTGTTTATCCTTTGGGTGCTCGAGCGCATCGAGCATCGCATGAGCGCCAATTTTGAATCGCGCATCCTCAATATACACACAGCATCGGTCGTACAGGACATCACGCCTTACCGCAATCTCCTCAAAGAACGCCATGTGAGCCTCACCAACTTTTTTATCTCTGTCGATTACGAAGCCAATACCACCACGCTGAATCTTGTGGTGCTTGTGCCCGAGACAACCGATCTTACCGACCTGTTCAACGACATCCGCCGCATTTCTCCCACACGCGGCATCTCACTCGCTAATCAAACCACTTTTTAACCTATGAACGTAGAAGGACTCATCACCGACCTTGCCTTTATCCTCCTCCTTGGCGCCGGTGTCACTATTCTTTTCAAATGGATCAAGCAGCCCGTAGTGCTCGGCTACATCGTGGCCGGCTTCCTCGCAAGTCCGCACTTCGAATACCTCCCGTCGGTAACCACCGAAGAAAATATCGACTTTTGGGCACAGATCGGTATCGTAATCCTGCTGTTCTCTCTCGGTCTTGAATTCAGTTTCAAGAAACTTGTAAACAGCGGAGGCTCTGCCGCCGTCACGGCCCTGATTATAGTCGCCGGCATGATGTGCGCAGGCATAGCCATAGGCCATCTCATGGGCTTTACAATGATTAACTGCCTTTTCCTCGGCGGCATGCTGTCGATGTCGTCGACCACTATAATAATCAAGGCGTTCAACGACCTGGGGCTTCGGCAGAAAAAATTCACATCGCTCGTCTTGGCCGTGCTCGTTGTCGAGGATATGTTTGCC
The DNA here is from genome assembly GCA_947644475.1 of uncultured Muribaculaceae bacterium. GTDB lineage: Bacteria > Bacteroidota > Bacteroidia > Bacteroidales > Muribaculaceae > CAG-873. Next base: position 10,984 of record CANRZQ010000033.1, on the reverse strand, counting down.
GTGGTGATGATGGTGCTTCTGTCGTCCATCGCAATAAACAATTCTGTCGAAGGCGGCGAACTTCTATATTCAGTGGCCAAACTTGTGTTCTTCCTCGTAATCTGGTTTCTGGTCGGAGTCTTTATGCTTCCATCGCTCTTCCGCTCGTGGAGCCGCTTTCTCAACTCCGAGACATTGCTTGTGGTGTCCATGGGCCTCTGCCTTGGCATGGCCGTGTTCTCAGTCTACTGCGGATTCTCGATGGCCTTGGGAGCGTTTGTCATGGGCTCGATACTCGCCGGCACAAGTTATGCCGAGCGCATCGAGCATGTGGTGACTCCCGTAAAAGACCTTTTCGGGGCAGTCTTCTTTATATCTGTGGGCATGATGGTGCAGCCCGCCATAATAGTGCAATATTGGCTGCCGATTCTCATCCTGTCGCTCGTCGTGGTTGTGGGCATGATAGTGTTCGGTACTTTCGGTATGCTCGTCACAGGCCAGTCGCTGCTTGTGGCCATCGAGTCGGGATTCTCGCTCACGCAGATAGGTGAGTTCGCATTCATTATCGCCACGCTTGGCATGGGCCTTGGCGTGCTCGATTCGTCGATATATCCTATTGTGGTTGCAGTCTCGGTTCTCACCACCTTCACCACGCCCTATTTCATAAAGATGGCTCCGGGTGTCTACAAAGTTGTCGAGCGTCACCTTCCGCGCCGTCTCCACTTCCTCATCGACCGCTATCAGAAAGAAGCCTCGCGCTCCAATGCTGTCGAGCGTCAGTGGGTTATTACCTTAAAACGCTATATTTGGCGTACGCTCCTGTATTCCATTATCCTCATTGCCATCACCATCGTGGCCCGTCAGTACCTTATGCCGTGGCTGTCGGATATATTGGCGTCGCCATGGCAGCGTATCGTGTGCGCGGCTATAACATTGGCAGCCATGTCGCCATTTCTTTTCGCCCTGCTCCTGCCTATAAGCAAACGCAATGAGTCGGGCGCGACCTCGGCCAACGTCCCGCGCATCGTAATGTCAATCTTCCGCTTTGTCATAGCCCTGGCATTTGTGGTTTATGTGCTTTCGTGGCTCTTCTCCATGAAAGCCGGTCTTGCTGCCGGTATCGCTGCCATTCTTCTCATAGTAATGCTCTTCTCACGCAATGTCAAGGAACGTATGTCGGCCATCGAGTCGAAATTTCTCGACAATCTCAACGAGCGCGACCTGCGCCGGTCGGGCAAGAATAATTCCGTGGTCAACGACCTCCACTTGGCATACATTACCGTTGGCACCGGCTGCGACTTCGTTGGCGAGCGGCTTGCCGATTCCAACGTGCGTGCCCGCTACGGAGTAAATATCGTTTCGATTCAGCGCGGAGCCGAGGTAATCCCCATCCCGGGCGCCGACCGCCGTGTCTTCCCCGGCGACACTATCGGCGTTATCGGCACCGATGATCAGATCGAGCGTCTTCTTCCCATTGTCGAGGCTCAGCGTCCGGCCACAGAGAGCATCAACCCCGCCGACTTCAAGTTTACATCTATTATGCTGTCGGAGACATCGCCGCTCATCGGCAAGACTCCGATTACATCCAATCTGCGCTCGGCCTACGACATGCTTGCCGTGGCCGTGCAACGCGGCGACACCTATATCGATTCCGACCCCAATCTCTTGTTCGAGCCGGGCGACATCCTCTACCTCGTAGGAAACACCGCCCGCCTTTCCGATTTGAATTAAATATGCAGGAAAATAATTCTCCGGATTGTGATAAAATTTCACAATCCGGAGAATTGTTTTCCTACAGGATTACTTTGCGGGCTTTCGAGGCTGTGCGCTCGATATAGAGTGTGCCCGGGACGGGTGAATCCACGCGCTGTCCTTGCAGGTTGTAGTAGACGGGGGCTTGGTCCGGGTCAGATGTGATGTCGTCGGCGCCCATTGTGCCGTCGCGGTGGTAAATGCCTCCGGCAACATAGGTGAGGTTGCCGGTCTGATTGGCCTCGCCGGATTGGCCGTTGTTGAAGATGATGCCGATATTTCCGGTCATGTTCTCTGTGTCGTCGAATGTATAGGCCCATGCAGGGTGGCCGTCGAGCATGGTGGCAGTCATGGGCGAGCCGGGCCATTTGCCGTTGAATTCAGTGCCGGTTTCACCCCATGTGTAGACATAGGCTTGCGCCCAGGGATTCGGTTGGTCGTAGTCGACATAATATACAGTTGCAGACGCAGCGTCGGGGTTGGTGCCTCCCCACTGCTTGCGAAGCCATGTGCAGCGAGTGCGAAGCCACGACAGCACGTCGGCGCAACGGGCCATCTCGTCGGAGTTGCCATACTGCGGCCAACGTTTGGCATCGGCTGCGGCAGCGTCCTTGATGGATTCGGCAAATGTCTCGGCATATTCGAGCATTGCAGAGTAGCCTGTGGCGTAGAAATCCTGCCAGGTTCTCTTCACAATATTCATAAACGGAGGATACTTGCACATCTGTCCGATCCACACCTGATGATAATAGCGGTCGGTGCTGATGAAAAACTGGTCGGACATGGGGAAAAGGGCAGAGCCGAAATCCCATACGGGGCCAAACTTCCATTTTTCCGACGTTCCCTGCTGCTTGTTGAGATAGCACGAGCCGTGAAACGACTCATAATTGCCTACTATTTCCTGAGTGAGATAGAACTTGGCAAGTGTTTCAAGGTCGATATACGACTGCCAGGGGCAAGCCTCAAATGCGTTGGAATAAATCTTGGTGTTGAGGTTGGTCATCTGGTCGGTGAGATATTTTTCCTGTTCGGCCGACAGTTCCTCGGGTGTCTTGTAAGTGAATATTATGTTGTAGTTTGTGTCTCCGCCTTCTTTCACGGTGACGTGGGGATCTGTGTCGTAGTTGTCGATTTCCACGAGCCATCCGCCGGTTATTTCTTCGGCTCCGGTTGCAAGGTCGGGCTGTTCCACAATATTGACGCGGTCCTTGTCGACGCGTATTGTCTCCGTGAGGAAATAAAGGCCGATATAGTCGCCGTTGAGCACAACCTCAACCGGGCGTTGTTCCGGTGTCCAAGGCATGCCGAGCGTTTTCGACACATAGAATCCCATTGTGTTGCGGAGAAAGCCGCGGTTGTCGTCGGCATGGGCCAGAAGGGCGAAGTGCTTGCTCTTGTTCATGCCCAGTATTGCAGTCTTGGAAGCAAACTTTATGCGGTAGGGCTTTTTGTCGAAGCCCGTCCATGTGTAGTTGCCTCGTCCGCGAATCTGCAAGTCGAGTTGGGCGTCCTTCGAACCAAGCGCCGTGGCATCTGTGCCCATCGGGTCGAGATAGTAGGTGGCGTTGAGATAAGTTTCCTTCGACGTGATTGGCGCGGAGTTCTCTGTGGTGATGAACATCACCGGCAGTGTGCCCGAATAGGAAGCCGCCACAGCCGAAAGGCACGATACCAAGGCCATAGCAAGGGCAGTAAGGTAAAATTTAATCATGGTAGAAAAATGTAGTAAGTATGATTTTATAACAATTCGGCTGCAAATTTATAAAAAAAATATAAAAAATAAAACCCCGGTTAACGGGGTTTTATTGGAATTCGATATAACTCGATATTTATCGGGCAATTAAATCAGAGGGCGGCGGCCAGCACTTCGGACAGGGTGGGGTGGCCGTGAATGATGCGTGCTTTGGCGCGTGCCGCCGAAGGGTCGGTGGCCATAATGGCGGCGGCCTCGGCACAGAGATCGGAGGCATGTGCTCCGATGATATGCACGCCCAGGATGCGTCGCTCGGGCGAGCGGTCGGTGAGCACCTTGACAAAGCCGTCGGTTGCGCCCATGGCGCGTGCCTTGCCGTTGGCGGCGTAGAGCGACTTGCGGGCGTCGTATTCGATGCCTCGGGCCTCGCACTGCTCTTCGGTGAGTCCAACCATGGCCAGTTCGGGAGTGGTGAACACGGCAGAGGGCATCACGTCGAGATCGGGAACAGCCTCGCCGTCTTCGGCAAGAGCCACGCGTGCCTGTGCCGCGGCCGCGTGGGCAAGCATGCATAGGCCGTTGCAGTCGCCCACGGCATAGATGCCCTGGGCTGTGGTGCGCATGCGCGAGTCAACCTTTATGAATCCGCGCTCGGTGAGTTCCACGCCTGCTGCGTCGAGACCTTCGGGGAGGACGGGGCGGCGGCCTACGGCCATGATTACGGCTTCTGCCTCGACAGTCTCGTCGCCGCGTTTGCCGGCATATGTGACCGAATGACCGTCGTTGCCTATTGCTTTCACGGCTGCGCCGACAATAATTTTTATGCCTCGGCGCGAGAGCATGGAACGCAAGCGTTTGGCCACTTCGCGGTCGAACGGAGGCAGGATTTCCTTGCAATATTCTATTACTGTGACATCGATGCCGAAAGCATTTAGTATCGAAGCAAATTCCATGCCGATTACGCCTGCGCCGATTATTACAGCCGAGGCCGGGAGCGCGTCGAGGGCAAGCACATCGTCAGACGACAAAGTCTTGTCGGCACCGTCGACAGCCAGCGAAGCCGGACGAGAGCCGGTGGCAATCAATATCTTGGCGGCAGAGTATGTGGTGTCGCCCACGGCCACTTCTCCCGCGCCGGTCAGCCGGGCTTCTCCGCGAATCACGGTGCAGCCCGACAGCAGCGACTCCACTCCTTGGCGCAGGCCGTCGACAACCTCACGCATACGTGCGGCTGCGGCCGGGTATGAAAACCCGGCAACGGAGGCCTCGACGCCAAAAGTGGCGGCATTTTTTACTGTGTTTACGGTTTCTGCCGACGCGCACAGGCATTTGGTGGGGATGCAGCCACGGTTGAGGCAGGTGCCCCCAAGGCTGTCGCGCTCCACAATAGCGACACTGCGGCCTTTGGCCGCTTCCTCGGCGGCAATCTCATAGCCACCCGGGCCGGCGCCGATTACTATAAGGTCGAAGCGGCTCATAACTCGTCGAATGTTACCACGGGATGCAAAGCGGCTTCTGTATCGTCGGGATGCGATACGGGAGTGGTGTGGGGCGCGTCGATCACGGTCTGCGGCTCTTCCGCGGCCTCACGTGCTATTTGGCGCATCACGTCGATGAAGCGGTCGAGAGTCTCAGGCGATTCTGTCTCGGTGGGCTCGATCATAAGTGATTCGTGGAAGAGCAGCGGGAAGTAAATAGTGGGGGCGTGGAAGCCGAAGTCGAGCAGGCGTTTGGCCACATTAAGCGTGGTCACGCCCGTAGATTTGTCGATGAGTCCGTCGAACACAAACTCATGCTTGCACGGGCCGGGTATAGGCAGCAGATAGAGGTCTTTTAGGCGGTGCATTATGTAGTTGGCGTTGAGCGTGGCAAGTTTGCCGGCCATGCCCAGGCCTTCGGCGCCAAGTATTTTGATGTAGGCAAGCGCGCGCATCAGCACAGTGTAGTTGCCGAGCCACATGGATATGCGTCCGAGAGCCGTGTCGGTGTCGCGTGCCTCGAACGAGCCGTCGGCCTTGCGCATCACACGAGGATTTGGCAGGAATTCTTCCAGGCCTGCGCGTACGCCCACGGGGCCTGCGCCCGGTCCGCCTCCACCGTGCGGGGTGGAGAAAGTCTTGTGCAGGTTGATGTGCATCACGTCGAATCCCATGTCGCCGGGGCGCGCCACGCCGAGCATCGGGTTGAGGTTGGCTCCGTCGTAATAGAGCAGTGCTCCGGCTGCATGCACGGCCTCGGCTATTTCAGGAATAGAGCGTTCGAACATGCCCACAGTGTTGGGGTTTGTCATCATCACGGCGGCCACGCTTTCGTCGAGTTTCGAGCGGAGGTCGTCGACGTCGACAGTGCCGTCGGGCAGGCTTTTCACTTCTACAATCTTATATCCGCATACGGCGGCCGATGCCGGGTTTGTGCCGTGGGCCGAGTCGGGGACTATCACCTTGGTGCGCGCGCTGTCGCCGCGGCTGTCGTGGTAGGCGTGTATCACCATCAGGCCGGTGAGTTCGCCGTGGGCCCCGGCAAAGGGGTTTAGCGTGAACTCAGCCATGCCGCCAATCTCGCAGAGGGCGCGTTGCAGCGTCCAGTATATTTCGAGCGCGCCCTGCACCGTGGAGTCGGGAGCGGCGGGATGCAGGCGGGCCACTGTGGCGTCGGCGGCAATTTCCTCGTTGATTTTAGGATTGTATTTCATTGTGCACGACCCCAGAGGATAGAATCCGGTGTCGACGCCGAAATTATTGTTCGACGAGTTGGTATAGTGGCGCACCACCGTGGGTTCGTCCACCTCGGGGAGGTCGAGCGTCTTTTCACGGCGCAGCGCAGCCGGAATGGATGATTCGACGCCGCCTTCGGTCTGTTTTTTGGGAAGGGAGAAGCCGGTGCGTCCGGGGCGCGACAACTCGAAAATCAGTGTTCCGTATAATTCTTTGTTCATGGTGTCAGAGCGATTTTACAAGTTGGACATATCGGTCGATGTCGTCGCGTGTCTGCATTTCAGTGGCGCACACCAGCAGAAGGTCGTCGGCAACTGTCACGCCGGCAAGTATTCCGGCTTTTTCGGCCGCCTCTATTATTGCGGTGGCGGTAAGGCCCGGCTTCACACGCATGAGAGCCTCGTTGAGATAAGGCTTGTCGGGGTATGCCTGTTCCATTTTCCCGGTAACGCAAAGTTGCTCGACGAGATAGTGTGCGTTTGCCGCCGATATTTCATTTACCTGCCGCAGGCCTTCCGGCCCCATGAGCGAGCAGTAGACGGCCGTGTGCAGGGCCATAAGACCTTGGTTGGAGCAGATGTTAGATGTGGCTTTCTCGCGGCGGATGTGCTGCTCGCGGGCTTGAAGGGTGAGCACAAACACGCGGTTGCCCTTGGCGTCTTTGGTTGCGCCGACGATTCGGCCGGGCATCTTTCGGATAAGGGCCTTGGTGGTGCATATATATCCAAGATAGGGGCCGCCGAAGTTGAGGGGCATGCCCAGCGACTGCGCGTCGCCGCAGGCTATGTCGGCTCCCCATTCACCGGGAGTGCGTAGCACGGCCAGCGGGCTTGCCTGGCAGTTCATGGCCATCAGGGCCTTGGCGGCATGGCAGGTATCGGCCCATCCGGTGTAGTCTTCTACGATTCCGAACATATTGGGCTGTGACACAATCACGCCGGCCACGTCGCCGGCCTTGACCATCATCTCGAATTCCGCGCGGGAGGTCACGCCTCCGTCTTGCGGAATCACTTCGAGAGTCACGCCATGATAGCGGGCGTAGGTGGCGCAAACCTGTGCCACGGCCGTGTTTACTGTCTCGGAGATAAGCACACGGTTGCGCTTGCGGGCTGCGGCCACGGTCATCATCATGGCCTCGGCAGTGGCAGTGGCGCCGTCGTACATCGACGCGTTCGACACGTCCATGCCGGTGAGGCGCGACATGATGGTCTGATACTCAAAGATATATTGGAGCGTGCCTTGCGAGATTTCCGGCTGGTAGGGGGTATAGGCCGTGAGGAATTCCGACCGCGAGAGAATCGAGTTAATTGCGGCCGGCGTATAGTGGTCGTAGAAGCCGCCCCCGGCAAAGCATTTGAGGGGCTTCATCTTGGCGCGCATTGCGGCAAAGAAATCGCGCACCTCCATTTCCGAGCAAGCCTCGGGCAGGTTGTAGGGGCGGTTGAGCCGCAACTCCTCGGGCACGTCGCTGTAAAGGTCGTCGAGCGAAGAGGCTCCACACGCCGCGAGCATCCTTTCGATGTCGGAGGCCGTGTGGGGCATATATTGGTTTTGCATAGGTAGTTGATTTAGGGCGAGTTAAGTCGACTTATTTCGATATAAGTCGATATAAATCGATATATGTCGAAATAAGTCGATTGAAGTCGAGTTCGTTTTAGTGTTTCTCGGCGGCGCAGAGAGCGTCGTATGCTTCCTGGTCGAGAAGGGCGTCGAGTTCGGAAGGGTCGGTCATTTCCACTTTGATAATCCAGTGTTTGAGCGGGTCCTCGTTTACAAGCCGGGGATTGTCGATGAGTTCCTCGTTGGCTTCGATTACGGCACCCGACACCGGAGCAAAGAGGTCGGAGGCGGCCTTTACTGATTCGATGGCGCCGAAATCCTCGCCGGCTGTCACGTCATCGCCTTGCTCGGGCATGTCGACGTAAACCACATTGCCCAGTTGGGCGGCTGCATAAGGAGAGATGCCTACGTAGGCGACGTTGCCCTCAACGCGGGCATATTCGTGGGAAGGGAGGTATTTGATCATTGGTGTAAGTTTTTGGTCGGTTGATAATTTATTTTTTGTAATTGGGTGTATAGAAGCGTTTTTTTACCACTACGGCGGGGAATACCTTGCGGCGCACGCGTATCTGCACCTCGGTGCCGAGTTTTGAGTAACGTGCGTCGATGAGTGCCATTGCTATGTTCTTGTCGAGGGTGATAGAGTGGTAGCCGGTGGTAATCTCGCCTATTTTCTCTCCCTCGGCGTTGAGCACCTCATAGCCATGGCGCGGGATGGCATTGCCTTGAAGTTCGAGGCCGACGTTCTTGCGCGTCACGCCTTCGGCTTTTTGCCGGGCGCATGCTTCCTTGCCGATGAACTCGGGCTTGTCCAGTTTTACAAACATGCCGAAGCCGGCCTCGATGGGCGTAACCTCGTCGGTGAGTTCATCGCCGTAGAGCGGCAGTCCGGCCTCAAAACGGAGCGTGTCGCGGCATCCCAGTCCGCAAGGCTGCACGCCGGCATCCATAAGCCGGTCCCACAGGCGGCAGGTGAGGTCGTGAGAGGCGTATATTTCAAAGCCGTCCTCGCCGGTGTATCCGGTGCGGCTCACAATCACGTCCTCGCCCTCGTAGACAATGTCTTTAAATGTGTAGAAAGTCAAATCGGAGCAATCGATGCCCAGCACCTTGCGCAGCGTATCCTCGGACTCGGGACCCTGCACGGCAAGTTCGCCGTAACGGTCGCTCAGATGGTCGATTTTCACGTCGAAGCCCTCGGCATTTTTCATCATCCAGTCAACATCCTTGTCGATGTTGGCAGCGTTGGGCACAAGGAAAAATTCCCGGTCGTTGCGTTTGTACACGAGCAGGTCGTCGACAACGCCGCCCTCGGGATAGAGCATCATTCCGTAGTAGATAGTTCGGTCGGGCGCACCCGTGAGGTCGTTGGTGAAAATATGGTTGACGTATTTTTCAGCATCGGGTCCGCTGATGAGCACCTCGCCCATATGCGATACGTCGAATACGCCCACGTGGAGGCGTACCGCGTTGTGTTCTTCCACTATGCCGTCATATTGTATCGGCATGTCGAATCCTCCGAAGGGGCTCATCTGCGCGCCCCGGGCCACATGGCGGGAATGGAGGCATGTTTCTTTCATGGTGTTGGTATTTTGTTTAGGTTGTTGATTTAGGGTCATATCCGAGCCATTCGGGCCGGTAATAAAATTGTTCCAGTTTCTCAATTTCGGCCACCTGCGCCTCGGAAAGCACAATCTCGGAGTCGGTAACCGAAGCGATGAGCCTGCGGTTGAACTCTTCAATTGTCATCCCCGGCAGCATGGGGCTTATGGTGGTGATCCGGGCCTCGACCGACTTCACCTTGTGGCTTTCGAGTTTGGCTTTCGAGGGGGTAATGGCGCGCAACATATGCTCCATGTCGGTGTCGAACAGCATTGTGGAGTGGGCAATGCTTCGGCTGGACATCCGGTAGAAAGCGCCGCCCGACACCTTGCGGCCTCCGATTTCCACGTCATTGCGTCCCGAAGGCACGGCGTCGAGGCCCATGCCGCGAAGCGCGGCGGCCACCATGGCGGTGTAGCGCGCGAACGTTGGCTCCACGTCGGCTCCCGGGCATATATACGAAAGCATGATATTGTCCATGTCGGCATATACACATCCGCCTCCGCTCTTGCGGCGGTAGAACTCGATGCCGTGGCTGCGGCAGTAAGCCATGTCCACTTCCGCGGCCACATCCTGGCAGTGGCCGTAGATTACCGTGGGCGCGACACGCCATGTGAAAAAATACTCGCCCTCGGGCAACGCTCCGGCCACCCATTCCTCCATGGCAAGATAAAACGGGAGACGTCGCCGGGCCGAGGCCGCGCTTTTTGGTAGAATCACATGTTTCATGTCGCTTTTATCACAAAAATATGATACGCAAAAATAAACATTCTTTTTCAATCATCCAAACATCCGTCGCCTTTTTTGTGAACCGTGCGGCATGAAAAATTAATTGTTCCGAAATGCAAAAAAGATTTTGAAGATACACTATTAATGTGTAACTTTGCGAATTAAAAAACAGTAAAAAATGGAAAATAAATATAAACGCACGCTAATCACCACGGCTCTCCCTTATGCCAACGGCCCCGTCCACATCGGCCACCTTGCCGGTGTATACGTTCCCGCCGACATCTACGCCCGATATCTCCGCCTGCGCGGACGCGACGTGAAGATGATAGGAGGCAGCGACGAGCACGGTGTGCCCATCACGCTTAAAGCCCGCAAGGAAGGCGTGACCCCGCAAGACATAGTCGACCGTTACCATAAAATTATAAAAGACTCGTTTGAGGAATTGGGTATATCTTTTGATGTATATTCCCGTACCACATCCGATATACACCACGACACTGCCTCGGAATTTTTCCGTCACCTTTACGACAACGGCAAGTTCATTCAGCAGACATCCATGCAGCCCTACGATGAGGAAGCCGGCGAATTCCTTGCCGACCGCTATGTGATAGGCACATGCCCCCACTGCGGCTCCGAGCGCGCCTACGGCGACCAGTGCGAGGCATGCGGCACATCGCTCAACGCCACCGACCTCATCAACCCCCGTTCGGCCCTTACCAACGCTCCGGTCACCTTGAAGGAAACCTCCCACTGGTTCCTTCCCCTCGACCGCTATGAAGGAGCCCTCCGCGAGTGGATTCTCGAAGGGCATAAGGAATGGAAGCCGAACGTCTACGGCCAGTGCAAGTCGTGGCTCGACCTCGGCCTTCAGCCACGCGCCGTGTCGCGCGACCTCAAATGGGGCGTGCCCGTGCCTGTCGAAGCCCCCGAAGCAAAGTTGCAAAACCATGAAAAT
>CANRZQ010000032.1 GCA_947644475.1 uncultured Muribaculaceae bacterium | reverse complement strand
TCGACCCTGGATGCCCGCAGCGACGTCGACATCTGCTGCTGGCGGTCGTACCACCAGCGGTCGTAGGCCTTTCTCACTTTCGACGATGAAGTATCAATCCAACGGGTTGCGCCGGTTTCAAGATCGGCCACACGCATAAGCCCTACATCGGGCATCTGCGCGTCTCGTTTGTCATAAACCTGCATGGCCATCACATCATGACGGTTGCGGGCAATGGTCAATGCCTGACGGTAGTCTGAATTATCGATAAAGTCGCTTATTACGAAAGCCGTGCAGCGTCGCTTTATGGCATTGGTGAAATATTCGACAGCATGGGCTATATCCGTGCCGCGGTTCTCAGGCTGAAAATCGATAAGTTCACGAATCAAGAACAGGATGTGCTTGCGGCCTTTCTTCGGAGGGATAAATTTTTCCACTTTGTCGGAGAAAAATATCGCGCCAATCTTGTCGTTGTTCTGTATTGTAGAGAATGCAAGTGTGGCGGAGATTTCCGCTATCATTTCACGCTTCTCTTCCCCGACAGCGCCGAAAAAGCGGCTTCCGGAAACATCGACCAGGAGCATCACGGTGAGTTCGCGCTCCTCCTCGTAAACCTTTACGTGAGGGCGGTTCTGCCGAGCCGTCACATTCCAGTCGATGTCGCGTATATCGTCGCCGTACTGATACTCGCGTACCTCTGAGAACATCATCCCACGCCCCTTGAAGGCGGAATGATATTCGCCGGCGAAGATATTCTGCGACAAGCCACGTGTCTTGATTTCTATCTTCCTTACCTTTTTCAGCAGTTCGTTCGCATCCATCAGGGCACCTGGACTTTGTCGAGTATCTCGGTAATTATTTCGTCGGTAGTGATATTGTTTGCTTCGGCTTCATATGTGACGCCGATACGATGGCGCAGCACATCGTGGCTCACGGCTATGATGTCTTCGGGGATAACATATCCACGGCCATGGATAAAGGCATAAGCGCGGGCTGCGCGGGCAAGCGAGATAGACGCACGCGGAGAAGCGCCAAAAGCGATTATGCTCGTAAGGTCGCCAAGGCCAAAGTCGCCGGGGAAACGAGTTGCAAACACGATGTCGACAATATAGCGTTCGATTTTCTCATCGACATATATTTTGTTGACAACACTCTGAGCCTCAATTATTTCTTCGGGGCGCAAGAGAGCCTCTACGTTATTGCGCACATTGGATATATTCTGGCGCACAATCAGTTTCTCTTCTTCTTTGGAGGGATAGCCGATCACGACTTTCATAAGGAAACGGTCGACCTGTGCCTCGGGAAGCGGATATGTGCCTTCCTGCTCAATGGGGTTCTGTGTTGCCATCACAAGGAACGGCTCGTCGAGCGGGAAAGTGGTGTCGCCGATTGTCACCTGACGCTCCTGCATCGCCTCGAGCAAAGCCGACTGCACCTTTGCCGGAGCGCGGTTGATTTCATCGGCGAGCACGAAATTGGCGAAGATAGGGCCTTTCTTAACCTGAAACTGCTCGTTCTTCACAGAATATATCATTGTGCCGAGCACATCGGCGGGAAGAAGGTCGGGGGTGAACTGGATTCGGCTGTATTTTGCGTCGATAAGTTGAGCAAGCGTCTTGATTGCAAGAGTCTTGGCAAGACCGGGAACGCCTTCGAGAAGCACATGGCCGTTTGCCAGAAGCGCTATCACCAAAGATTCCACAAGGTGTTTCTGACCGACAATAGTGCGGTCCATGCCATGGGTTATGAGATTGATAAAATCACTCTTGCCTGCGACAAGACTGTTGAGTTCGCGGATATTTACGGATTCGCTCATAGATATTTAAATAGTTGTATTATATATTCATGACATTACTCTCACGGGACGTTCTTGGCAGAGTTACCCGATTCTGTTCACAAAATTACAACTATAACATCTAATATGGCGAATATGAATGTTAAAATAGTTTATATATCCTTACAGTTTCTAAACTATTAACTTTTTTTAAGAAACATGTTTGCGCCGCATGGGACTAATTGCCGGGAACAATTATTTCACCTTCGCCAAGGAGTATACGGCGATCGCGGAACAGATGCCCTATCGCTTGTTTGAAATCGCGTTTTGAGCACTGGAAGCGCTCGCGGATTTCCTCAGGCGATGATTTGTCGGACATTGGCAACCGGCCGCCGGCATCAACAGCCGCCATATAGATTCGCTCCGACAAAGAATCTGTGCGCACCGACGCCTTGTCGCCCAGGGACAGGTCGATTTTTCCATCTTCGCGCACCTGCCGCACATATACCTCAATGGTATTCTCCACCTCAATCGGACGGAAAATCTCATTTTCATAAATCATGCCATAATGCAAGTTGTCGACAATACACCTGTATCCGATGGGCGTATGCTGATACACAAGAGCCGACACCTTATCGCCGGGATTGTATCGGGGCACTACATTTCCGATATATTTTTCTATCTTGGATGAAGCGACAACCCTTTTGGTAGTATGGTCTAAGTAAACGTATACAAGATATATGCCTCCGGGGCGCATCTTTGCCTTTTGCTCGGCAAACGGCACAAGCAGATTCTTGGCAGGCAGGCCCCAGTCGAGGAAAGCCCCTACCCTGTTCACTTGCAAAACCTGCAAAAACGCAAACTCTCCGACGCGGGCAAAAGGCCGCTCGGTAGTGGCCACCAGACGGTCCTCGGAATCGGTGTAAACAAATACATCGACCTCGTCGCCGGGGCTTAGGGGTGAAGATATATACTTGGCGGGCATAAGGATTTCTCCGGCATCTCCGCCATCAAGATATACGCCGAAATCGACCGGACGCACCACTTTTAATTTATTGTATTCTCCAATTTTGATCATGTGAAATTCTTTTAATTAATAAAACAAATATTGTAAGGCAACTCATATGCGGCGATATGTGTAACCCTCATCAGTCCAAATCACTTCCACTTTGCCATCAACAAACACAGTGGAGTGTGTTTCCCCGGCAAAAGGTGTGATTGAAATGCGGCTCCTGTCCTCGGATATTTCCAGCAGGGAAAGAGGATATTCCCGGCCTTCAAATACAATCTTATGAGCGAGTATGCGGATAATCATCTGGTGCCAATAATCTGGCCGCCCTCAGCCGACTTGAATCTGCGCTGACGGTAGCGCTGCGGATATTTCTCGGGGTCGACACGTTTTCTCACAAGTGTAATGCTGTCGACATACAAGCCTGTCTGGTCGCCAACGTCGACATAGCCGCGTAATTCTTTCATCGTCTTGGCAGAGTCTGACATGAAAGACGCCTCTGTCCACAAACGCCCCGTGGTTGTAAGATTCAAAGTTTCCACCGTTCCGTCGTCATATTCAGCGATAAATCCCCATTGGGTCGACGGCTCGCCGTTTATCATCTTCATGCGCCAGGTATAGTAATCACCCGGACGCCAGTTATCGTCGGCTGAAAGCGAGAAATATATTATGCCGGATGGCAGACGGTTGTTCAGATTCAGATAATGTGACGATTGCCATACGTCGACAGAGTCGCCCGACACAGACATGCCCATGCGGTCTGACATCTGCGTGCCAAGTTTTTTCTGACGCGCTTCGAGTATATCGATTGTGCGTTCGCACATTTCTATATATTTGTCGATATTGCGCCCGTACCACATCATCGATGTATCAAATTCCGCCTCAGATATTCCATGGGCAATATATACCGAACGGCGAAGCACCCTTCTGGTGGAGTCGTTGGGAAACATCGCATGATTCGTCTCTGCCACAGCCTCGGCGGTGTTGAGATCGGCCATAATTTCCGCCATATCATCGGGAGATATGACATGCCCCGGGACACGGTTGCACCCAACCGCCGCCACGAGCGCAAATAAAAACAAGGCCGGCATTTTTCTCATCATCCCTGCTTTTTCTTTTCGTTCTCTATTTCATCCATTCCTTTCTCATTGAGAACGAGCAAGTAACGGTGATAGAAAATAATCAATGCTATCATGCCGACCGAAATGGCCGCATCGGCGAAATTAAACACAGGGTCGAAAAATGAAAAGACCGACCCGCCGAGCACAGGCACCCATGACGGCCATGTAAACGAGAATAACGGGAAATAGAACATGTCCACCACCATCCCCTCGAAGATTGGAGCATAGCCTTGCCCCCACGGCACAAACTGCGCCACCTCGGGAGGATATGGATTATTGAATATCTCGCCATAGAACACGCAGTCGAATATATTTCCCGCGGCCCCGGCGCATATCAACGAGAAGCAAATCAAATATCCGATTGGCAGCCGGCGTATGTTGCGGATACGCGATATATACCAAATTATAGCGCCAACAGCAATTATTCTGAAAATGGTAAGGAAAAGTTTGCTTCCAAGTTGCCAGCCGAAAGCCATGCCCGGGTTCTGGACAAAACGAAGATGGAAGAAGGAAAAGATTTCCTTATCTTCCCCCCAGTAAAAATCGGTCTTCACCCATATTTTTATAGCCTGGTCGATTATAATTACCGCTATTATTATCAAGGTGGCAATGAGTCCGCGATGATTGCCGGATGAATATACAATCGGGGCAGAGTCGCCGGCCAATACCGGCTCTCTGCCTTCGAGTGATGAATTATTTTCGGATTCCTGAGTCAAAATGTTACTTTTTTTGATTTTTGGCATCGATTACAAGAGTGGCATGAGGCACAGCGCGCAAACGTTCCTTGGGTATCAGTTGTCCGGTAACGCGGCATATGCCATAGGTCTTGTTCTCGATGCGTACAAGTGCCGCCTGCAAATGACGTATAAATTGACGCTGCCGCTCAGCCATACGGGCCATATGCTCCTTTTCGAGAGTATCGGCGCCTTCTTCAAGTGCCTTGAATGTAGGCGATGTGTCGGCTACGCCATTGTCTTCTCCGTTCATTACGGATTCTCGCAGGGATTCGTATTCTTTCTGCGCTTTTTCAAGTTTGGCAAGAATCAGTTCTTTGAATTCTTGAAGTTCCTCATCGGAATAACGAGTTTTTTCGGCCATGAGATTAATTTGTTAAAACGTGGATTTATGCCTTGTTGACACACACGGGAAGGGTTATGTCGTCGATCGTGAGCACTTCGGCGTCGGAGCCGGCCTCTCCAATTTCAATCGACAGGGCAAGAACTTGCTCCCCTATGTAATCCTTAAACGCTTCAACCGCTTCAAGAGTTTGCCCGTCTGCATCAAAAACAAGGCGTATGCGGTCGGTTATCTCGTAATCTCGATCCTTGCGGATGTTTTGAATACGGTTAACTATCTCACGGGCAATGCCTTCACGACGCAATTCCGGCGTGATTGTGATGTCGAGGGCAACAGTGATGTTGCCTTCATTTGCCACGAGCCAGCCGGGAATATCTTCAGAAATAACCTCCACATCGGCAAGGTCGACTGTCGCATCCGCGCCGTCTTCGAGAACGAATGTGACTTTACCGTCCTTTTCAAGCGAGGCTATCTGCTGCTGTGTCAAAGCCTGGACGGCCTTTGCCACAGCCTTCATCTGCTTGCCGAATTTCGGACCCAGTTTCTTGAAATCGGGCTTGACGCGTTTAACGAGGATGCTGTCTTCATCCGAACCGACAAGACGCAGTTCTTTTACGTTGACCTCGGTAAGGATAAGTTTGCTCATCGATTCAAGATCGGACCGCTGACGGTCGTCGACAACCGGCACAAGCACCTGCTGAAGCGGCTGGCGCACACGTATGTTCGACTCACGGCGAAGTGAGTTGACAAGCGATGTCACGCGCTGAGCCACCGACATGCGTTCTTCAAGGTCTTTGTCGATAAGAGACGCGTCCGATTTCGGGAAGAACGAAAGATGCACTGATTCAGGAGCATTATCCGTGGCTTTAAGGTCACGATACAGCCTGTCGGCATAGAAAGGCGCTATCGGAGCGATGAGCAGCGCGATTGTTTCCAGACATGTGTAAAGGGTCTGATATGCCATCAGCTTATCTTCGGTGAGGCCGCCACCCCAGAAGCGTTTGCGGTTGAGGCGGACATACCAGTTGGAGAGGTCGTCGTTGACAAACTCGTTAATGGCACGTGCCGCACGGGTGGGCTCGTAATCGGCGAGAGCCTCATCGACTTTTGCCACAAGCGAGTTAAGCGCGGATATGATCCAACGGTCGATTTCCGGACGCTCGGCCACGGGAGTTTGCGGAGCCGCAGGGTCGAAGCCGTCGACATTGGCATAGCGAGCGAGGAACATATATGTATTGTAAAGTGTTCCGAACATCTTGCGCACCACTTTTTGCACGTCGTCGATGTTGAATTTGAGATTATCCCAGGGAGCGGAATTCTCAATCATATACCAGCGCACAGGGTCGGATCCGTATTTTTCAAGAGTGACAAACGGGTCTACGGCATTGCCAAGACGCTTCGACATTTTATTGCCATCCTTATCAAGGACGAGACCGTTTGAGATCACGGCCTTGTAAGAAATCTTGTCAAAGACCATGCCGGCTATGGCGTGGAGCGTAAAGAACCATCCGCGGGTCTGGTCGACACCCTCAGCAATGAAATCGGCAGGATACAGTTCGCCTGAATCCAGTCCTTCCTTATTCTCAAAAGGATAGTGAATCTGGGCGTAAGGCATCGAACCGGAATCGAACCACACGTCGATAAGATCGAGTTCACGGCGCATCTCACGTCCGGATTCCGACACGAGGATTATATCGTCGACATAGGGGCGGTGAAGGTCAATCAGTTCATAATTATCCTTGGAATAGTCACCGGGAACAAAGCCGGCAGCCTTGAAAGGATTCTCTTTCATGAATCCGGCCGCAACAGATTTCTCTATTTCATTATAGAGCATTTCCACAGAATCAATGCACAGTTCTTCCTTTCCGTCGGCAGTACGCCAGATCGGAAGGGGCGTGCCCCAGTAGCGGGAGCGGCTCAGGTTCCAGTCTTGAAGGTTTTCAAGCCATTTTCCGAAACGTCCCGAGCCTGTCGAGGCGGGCTTCCATTTAATCTGCTCGTTAAGTTCCATCAGACGCTCACGGGCCGCTGTGGTGCGGATAAACCATGAGTCGAGCGGATAATAGAGCACAGGCTTGTCGGTTCTCCAGCAGTGGGGATAACTGTGGACGTGCTTTTCTATCTTGAACACACGGTCGAGTTGTTTGAGCCACATGCATATTTCAACATCGAGGGTCTCCGTGTCTTCCGCAGCGTCGGGATTGAAAGCGTTTTTAACATATTTTCCCGCCCACGGGCCATAAGCGTCGACATCGACCATCTTCTCGACAAACGCGGGGTCGAGATCCTCGATGCGGTAGAAACGGCCCTGGGGATCGACCATAGGACGGAGGTTGCCGTCGCGGTCGTACATATGCAAGGGGGGCACACCGGCCTGTTTCGACACACGTTGGTCATCAGCACCGAACGTACCGGCGATGTGAACAATACCCGTACCATCCTCAGTCGAGACATAGTCGCCGGGGATTACCCGGAAAGCGCCCTCGCCCGGGTTTACCCACGGCATCAGTTGCTCATAATGTATTCCGACAAGTTCGTTGCCGGAGGCAGTAGCCACCACTTGCCAGGGCACAGGCTTTTTGCCTTTCTCATAAGCGTCGAGCGGCGTATTCTCGCCCTTGGCGTCGAGGACAGATTTAAGAAGAGCCGTGGCAATTACAACCGTTACCGGCTGGCCCGAGTACGGATTGTATGTGCGCACGATTGAATATTCGATTTCAGGACCTACTGCAAGCGCAGTGTTCGACGGAAGCGTCCAGGGCGTTGTGGTCCAGGCCAGGAAACAAGGGGTTCCCCACCCTTTCATCGCCTCAGTAGGCTCTTTAACGAGAAATTCAGCGATACATGTCGTGTCTTTTACATCGCGGTAGCAACCGGGCTGGTTCAATTCATGCGAACTCAAACCCGTTCCGGCAGCCGGCGAGTAAGGCTGAATCGTATATCCTTTATATAAATATCCTTTTTTGTAAAGTTGGGCAAGAAGCCACCACACCGATTCGATATAGCGGTTGTCATAAGTGATATATGGATTGTCGAGGTCAACCCAGTAGCCCATCATATTGGTAAGCGACGTCCACTCGCGGGTATATTTCATCACCTCGCTGCGGCAAGCCGCATTATACTCATCGACAGAAATCTTGTCTGTCCCGATATCCTCTTTTGTGATTCCGAGAGATTTCTCAACGCCAAGTTCAACAGGAAGCCCGTGGGTATCCCATCCGGCCTTGCGCTTTACATGGAAACCTTTCATCGTCTTGTAACGGCAGAAAATATCCTTGATAGTGCGCGCCATCACATGGTGGATGCCCGGCTTACCGTTGGCCGAGGGCGGCCCCTCATAAAACACAAACGAGGGAGAGCCTTCTCGCACCGCCATGCTCTGTTCAAAAAGATGAGCGGAATTCCATTGCTCGAGGATCTCTTTATTTACATCTGAAAGATTCAAAGAGGTATATTCGGGGAATTTTTTCATGTCTGTTAATTACATATAAAATTTGCGCGGCAAATTTAAGAAAAATATCCCGAAATCCAAAATATTTTTAACATTGCCAAAAAAACAGCCAAAAAACATTCCATTTTCCTGAAAAAAACACACAGCCACTATTGTTAATCTCAAAAAAAACGAATACCTTTGCCGTCGAAAAATGCGGCAGTAGCTCAGTTGGTAGAGCATCAGCTTCCCAAGCTGAGGGTCGCGGGTTCGAGCCCCGTTTGCCGCTCATAAATTTAACGCACTGAGAGCAAGCATGTTACATGAATTGTTTTCAGTGTATTTTTTTCACTGTCAGCACTATTTTTGTAGTTAAATCAGTAGTATGACGATGTCAAGAAGGACAAAAGGGTTTCTGTTCGGCTCCATTGCTGCCGCTACCTACGGCATGAATCCGCTTTTTGCTCTGCCTTTGTATTCCGATGGCCTGAGCGCGTGCGATGTACTGCTTCTACGATATATTTTCGCGCTGTTCATTTTATTCCTGATGATAAAATGGCGCGGACAGCGCATGATTGTGAGCCGCAGCCGGATTGCACCGCTCGCATGCCTGGGCCTTCTCATGGGTTTATCATCGCTACTACTGTTCGAGAGTTATAATTTCATGGCCGCAGGCATCGCCTCTACCATGCTTTTTGTATACCCTCTTATGGTGGCATTGATAATGACTTTTGTCTTCCATGAACGGCTCAGCCCCATCACCATATGCTGCATCATCATGGCGTTCGCAGGTATCGTATTGCTCTATAAAGGCGAGAATGGCGCGACTTTAAGCGCCATTGGCACCGGTCTGGTAATGGGCTCCTCGCTCTCTTACGCCATTTATCTCGTTTGGGTCAACCGCCCCGGGCTGAAAGACATACCCACATTGGTGCTCACTTTTTATGTGATTCTTTTCGGCACGGCCATTTTCATAGCAGACAAGTTTATCCACCCGTCGATAAACCTGCCGTCGACTCCTCTCCTATGGGGCTGCGCAATCTCACTCGGGCTTCTGCCAACGGCAATCTCGCTGGTGTGCACCACTCTTGCCATACACAATATCGGCTCCACCCCAACGGCGATTCTTGGCGCGCTCGAGCCCCTTACTGCCGTATTTTTTGGAATACTCCTGTTTGGCGAAACCCTAAGCGTACGCGACATGGCCGGACTATGCCTCATCCTTGTTGCAGTAACCATTGTTATCGCCGGCGACAATGTTGCCGCCGTGTTGCTGCGCATGCGCAAGATGTTCCCGGCATTCTACCACCGCCTTATTCGCAAATAAAGTTACAACTCAATCCTATATAGCACATGGACAAGCAACGGTGAATCGGCCGTCAATTTTGGATGGCCGAATTCTCCGGTTTTCTCCATGCCTATTTTCTGCATCACGCGCTCCGACGGCTTGTTAATCTTAGCTGTGAATGAATAAATCTGGCGAAATTCCATTTTTTTTGCCAATTCCAGCACCGCTTTTGCCGCTTCCGTAGCATATCCCTGATTGTGATATGCCGAATCCAGCCGCCAGCCTATTTCCACGCCCGGTGTAAAATCAGCCTCAAACCCTATCTCATGCAGCCCGACATAGCCGATAAACCGTCCGCACGATTTCAATTCCACAACATATAGCCCCCACCCTTTGCTCTCAAATTCTTCTTGGATGCGACGGTAGAAAGCCTCACTCTCAGCATAGCAAAGCGGTGCAGGAAAAAATCTCATCACTTCCGGATTACGGTTCATTTCAGCGAACAAGGGCAAGTCGTCGTGCCGCCACGAACGCAATATCAGCCTTTCTGTCTCAGCGTATATCATAATCATTTTTTTTGCAAAAATACATATTATTTCCGATTCAGTTGCCGGTGCCGTAGCGCGAGGTGTCGATTGAGGTGTCTTCTTTGGGGCGGAAGCCATTGAACCGATAGACAAATGTGAGTTTGAGGTTACGGTTCATCTCATGCGACTTCATACGGTAATCCTGTCCCGAAAAGTTTATTTTCAAAACCGGATTGCATGTATTGAATATGTCACCGGCTTTAATATCGAGTTCGCAACAGCGTTTTTTCCCGAATTGCCATTTTACCCCTGCATCAATTTTCCATAATGGATTGAAACGGCCCGGACCTTGAATCTGTCCGGAAATGTATGTGCCGTCAACCGACAATGACAGCGGGCTTCCGGAAGAGAAACGTATTGTATTGTTAAGCGACGCATACAGCCCCCAACGCTTGTTGTCGAACCTGAGGTCGTGAAAATGGTCTGACTTTTGATGCCCGTGCGACACGTTGACGGTTGCCGTGGCATCCCATATGTCTTTAACATTGAAAGGAACATGAAGTTGCAAGCCTATGGTCCCGGAATAGTTCATGTTTTGCGTCTGGAACACCAGATACAGGTCGCCCGTCGACTGATACGGCAATTGCACAAAATAGTCGTCGACATACAGCACATAAAATGTGGCGGCATATTTTTGCCTGAAAATGTAACTCAACTGACCGGTATAGTTCATATACGGCTGCAACGCCGGATTGCCGAGTATCGTTGAATAATCGTTGATATATGCCGTGCCTCCATGCAGTTCCCAGAATGAAGGATAGACACGGTTTGATGTAAAGTTCAGCTGGAAGAATATGCTTGCCGGGGTCTTATAGTACGTAGCGCCGAATTGAGGCACTACATTCCAGTTGTGCCTGTATTTGTTATGGAAATACTCAACTTCCACCGAGGCATTGAACGACAAGCCCCACTTAAACGACGTCTGCGTGCCGATATATGCGCTTGCCACGTCCTCACGGAGCACATTGTCAAATCCCGGTTGTGCCGGAAGCATATAGGTCTGACGGCTCTTGTCGTCGGAATGCTGGTAATCCACGCCATATCCTACCGTCCAGTTTCCTATCGCGTGCTCCATGTCGGCATAAGCATGGTAACGGCCTATGTCCTGGCAATTCTCGGAATTGACTTGCAGCGCATTCTCCTTATACAAGTTTTGGCTTCTGCGCTCATAATAATCCGTATAGTCGCCACCGACCGCAAGCCCTATTGGCGATACATATCGCAGGGCAATATTATGAAAAGCCGTGGGTGCCAATCCTTTGTATATATTGGAGAAATCGCCGAATGTCCCGGCAGAAATACTGCTGTTCCTGATATTCGACTTTATCTGGCCATTGTATGTCACTTTCAGTTTTTTATACGACGCGGAGGCGTATATCGTATTCGACAGGTTTTTCCCGACTTGCCTCATGTCATCCTCAACCATATGCCGGGAGCCTCCGAGAAGATGATTCGACCGTGTCTCCTGCCTGCTATAAGTATGATTGCGTGCAAGCGACCAATTCAGGTCGAAAGACCAGTCTTTCACGGCATACGTTGCGTTCAAGCCGCCGGAATACGAGGCATAGCGCGTCTGTCCATATCCAAGATGGGCCTGCCCTGTCAATCCGTCGAGAGGCCGTGGCGTTTTCATTACCACATTTATAACGGCTCCGCTTACATGGTATTTTGCCGGGGCGGAATACATGATCTCTACATTTTTCAATCTGTCGACGGGCGTGGAATACAGCAGTTGATACAGGTTTTGCAACGGCATCGAGGTCGGCTCCCCATTTATGATGATTGTGACAGACGACGCCCCGTTAAGACCAATTGCGCCATTATTGTTTACTACGCCGGGCAGGTATCCGAGCGCTTCAAGGATATTTGTCACAGGCTTATCCTCGACAATCGACGGCAGATCTACAACCAAAATGCCGTCCTCCCCTTTTATCACAGGCTTCTCTGCTGTCACCACCACCTCGGCAAGCCGTTCGGGCCCGACACTGTCTGTCATTTCTGTCTGCGCCGCCATTGGCTTTACGGCATACAATGCGATGAAAACAAAAGATAATCTTTTCATAACCGTTACTTTTTTTGCAAATGTACACGACAAAACACACACGGCTCCTATCCCAATCCTTATTTAGTCTTAATTCAAGCCTTATTTAGTCTTAAAACCCGATTGAAGAATGATTTTTATTTGTTACTTTTGTGCATGAAAAGATTCAGAATCAACTCCATAATATTCATATCCGTCATTGCTGTCATTTTTTGCGGCAACGTTTATTTCCTCATAAGCCTTTATAATTCCATACGCGAGGATGTGGAACGCGAGGTTATGACGGCTCTTGCCGATACCGACATCGACGACATGTGGGAACGCTCGGAAAATGCGCGGCGCATGGCCCGGGCCAACGGCCAAGAAGCCATCAGTAAAGAACAGGCCGACTCTATTTATTATGCCGAGCACGGTTCTGTCTCAGGGCAAATCGACGAGGACGGCAATTACGTGACAAGCACCATAGAAGAAGATGGCCAAACCTCCGTTCAAATGCACCCGTTGTCCCGCGACCGATCATACACCAACCAGATGATGAAAGCCATGAGCCAGCAGATGCACGAGGCCATGGACAAATACTATGGCTACAATCTTGATATAACCGACAGCATCCTCCGCGCACGCCTTGCCGACCGCCAAATCTATCCCGATTTTGTGGCTGTCGAGATTGTCGCCGCAAACGATTCCGTATTGATGGGCAATAAGAATCTGCCCGACGGAATTGCCGGTTACGATGTGTTCCGCCTTTGCTTCGCCCCCGAAAGCGGATGGATCTTCCGGGCAAGCATCTCTCCTCTCACCGGGCATATTCTGTCTCAGATGAAAGGTGTGATTATAACGATATTCCTTCTCATGGCGGCTTTTGCAGCGGCTTTCAGGTATTTATACCGTACGGTCATAAAATTACGCACAATAGAGGAGATGAAGGATGATTTTGTGAGCAACATGACCCACGAACTGAAAACTCCGATAGCAATAGCCTACTCGGCAAACGATGCCCTGCTCAACTACGACACTGCCAACGATCCCGAGAAAAAAACTGCATACCTCAATATTGCCTTGAAGCAATTGCGGCATCTTGGCGAACTCGTTGAGCATATTCTTGCCATGAGTATGGAACGGCGCCGAACCCTTACGCTGAAGCCAGAGAACATCGATTTACATGTTTTCATAGCCGACATAGCCGAGGCTCAGCGCATGAGAGGCGACAAAAATATTACCATCGACGTGCAATGCAACACAAAAGCCACGGTCCGCGCAGATAAGTCGCACTTATCAAACGTATTGAACAATTTGATTGACAATTCAATAAAATACTCCGGCGAGTCGGTGGAAATAATTATCACAATCGACGACACCGGCATCGAAATTTCCGACAACGGCATAGGCATACCACCGAAATGCCTGCCTTTTATTTTCGACAAATTCTATCGTGTGCCCCACGGCAACCGCCAGGATGTGCGCGGACACGGCATTGGCCTCTATTATGTAAAGCATATCCTCGAAAAGATGGGCTGGACAATTTCCGCAAAGAGCCGGGAAGGCAAAGGCTCAACATTTACCATCAATTTCAGCCGCCATGAACACTAAGATACTTTTCGTTGAAGACGAGCGCGACCTTTCGCTTATCGTGTGCGACACCTTGCGCCAGCAAGGCTACGACGTAACGCCCTCATTCGACGGCATCGAAGGTCTTGCCAAATACAAGACCGAGGGCGCCGACCTGATTGTTGCAGATGTGATGATGCCTCGCCTCGACGGCTTCTCCATGGCAAAGGAGATACGTCGCATATCTTCATCCGTGCCGATTATATTCCTTACGGCCAAAAGTACAATCGACGATGTAGAGGAGGGTTTCGAGACCGGGGCCAACGACTATCTGAAAAAACCGTTCGAACTCCGTGAACTGCTTATCCGGATAAAATCCCTCCTAAGGAATAACAAGTCCGGCAAAATTGACAATCAGATGTTTCCAATCGGAAAATACAATTTTGACGCCACAAACCAGATTTTATCTTTCAACGGAACAGAAACTGCTATCTCAAATTTCGAGACACGCATCTTGCAGAGACTGGCCGCAAATATCGGACACACCGTCGATGCCTCCGATCTGATGCTCGCAATC
Organism: uncultured Muribaculaceae bacterium; assembly: GCA_947644475.1. Lineage (GTDB taxonomy): Bacteria > Bacteroidota > Bacteroidia > Bacteroidales > Muribaculaceae > CAG-873. Next base: position 1,023 of record CANRZQ010000032.1, on the reverse strand, counting down.
TGGCAGCGCGACGAGCCGTGCAACCGGAACTCGCTTCACGGATACATCCACAAGTTGCGGAAAGCCCTGCGCCACGACCCCGCCATATCAATCATTAATCAACGGGGCTTCGGATACATGCTCTCGGTACGCGGTTCCGAATAATTTTTAATTCAAAAGGGTAATGGATTCGGGCTGTTGAATTGTCTTTATAGTAAACGCGACTGTAATATGCCTTATTCATCATCCGAATTCAAAACCATCTATCTGCGGTGCTTCCCTCCTTGCATGAGGATGGCAACCGGCCTTCTCCACAGCGAGGACGAGGCACGCGATACAGTGCAAGAATCGTTTTTGAAACTATGGGAGACGGATATGGATGTTATCAACCCCGACGCTTTTTTAATACGGAGCGTACGCAACGCCTGCATCAACCGCATCAACTCCGCTTCCACCCGTGAAAGAATACGGATGCAACTGCCCGTCGGCCCGATTATTGAGGAAACCGACATCGAGCGGCGCGACGAGGAAGTGCGGGAGGCCGTCGACCGTCTGCTCACCGGCCGCGAGCGTCAGGTTGTCGACAAGATTTACTCAGAAGGGCTGAGTTACAAGGAGGCCGCCGAAAGCCTCGATGTGTCGGTGGCGACAATAAACAAGAACATTGTCGCGGCCCTGAAAAAATTACGAATCCACTTCAAAACGCGCAAGCCATGACCGACGAAAAAAAATATAATCTGATTTCCAAGATGCTCGACGCCCCGGAAACGTTGACCGACGATGAACTCGACCTCATTGTCTCCGATGACGAACTCATCGGCATGCTCGATGCGTCGGCAAAACTGAAAGCCGCCTACACCGTACCTGCCAATATCAATGCAGAAGAAGAATGGAAACGATTCCGTCCGCGTATAAAACGCCTCAACCGTATGCCCGCACGTTGGTGGATGCGGGTTGCTGCAATCTTCCTTGGCGTCATATTCCTTTCGGCACTGCTCGTCAGGCTTACCGACTTTGTGCTCACTCCCGGCCGGCAGCCTTTCG
>CANRZQ010000031.1 GCA_947644475.1 uncultured Muribaculaceae bacterium | reverse complement strand
AAAAAAATGCTAAAATCGCTTGGATTTTAGCATAGAATACGCTTTCTTATTATGTCTTGCAGCCCCACCCGCATGACCCGTTGATCGGGCCTCTGCATCGGCGGTCTGCGCAGGCAAAGTTATAAAGAATTTTCCAAAAAATCAAAAAAAATAGAATTGTAAAATCCATGTTTCGCAAGTTAGCCACGGCGAAGCCGTGATTCGTCGGTTAACCGGGTTTGGAGGCAGGATGCCGACAAGCCCGGTAGGCCATGGCGTGTGAAAGGCACTGTGAAACTGTGCCTCGTGCCATATTTGGCGTTATCGAACGCTACGGCCGGCCTTCGCTCCAATACCGCGATTGATTATCTTCATCTCCACCCCGCATGTCGGCTACGCCTCCATGCGGGGTTAACCAAGGAGCCACGGCTTTGCCGTGACAATACCATATTCCTTGTTAATTATATATATGATTGTATTATGTAGGTTATAAAAATAAGATTTTTGTAGTATATTATACCCCTCTGTGTAATTCCCGTAATTTGTGATATTTGCGATTTCGAGTCAATTGCCATTGCGCTTCCACAAACAATAGCGTGTGTCAATTTGTTGTGATATATACCGATATGGGTTACTCGTGTCTTTTGGCAATGTAACCGCCAATAATTTTTTTGATTATGGAATATCTTTCAAATGACAAACTCGTGATTGTGGGCGCGGCCGGCATGATCGGGTCAAACATGGCTCAAACTGCCATAATGATGGGCCTCTCCCCAAACATTTGCCTTTACGACCCTTACGCTCCGGGGCTTGAAGGCGTTGCCGAAGAACTGCTCCATTGCGGATTTCCGGGTCTCAACCTCACTTACACTTCTGACATAGCCGAAGCCCTCACCGGAGCGCGCTACATCGTCAACTCCGGAGGCGCGGCCCGAAAAGCAGGCATGACCCGCGAGGATCTTCTCAAAGGCAATGCCCTAATCGCGGAAGAATTCGGCAAGAATATAAAGAAATATTGCCCCGACGTGCGACATGTAGTGGTGGTTTTCAATCCTGCCGACATCACGGGGCTTATCACCTTGATATGGAGCGGACTGAAACCTTCACAGGTGACTACTCTCGCCGCTCTCGATTCCACACGTTTGCAAAACGAACTGGTGAAATGGATGAAGGTTCCGGCCGAAAAAATCGACAATTCACGCACCTATGGAGGACACGGCGAACAAATGGCCGTATTCGCCTCCACAACACGAGTCGACGGCAAACCGCTTACCCAAATCATAGGCACTGAGGCTCTTCCGGCCGACGAGTGGGAGGCCATGAAGACACGCGTGGTGCAGGGCGGAAAGCACATCATAGATCTGCGAGGCCGCTCGTCGTTCCAAAGCCCGGCCTACCTGTCGATACGCATGATTGCGGCAGCCATGGGCGGCGAGCCTTTCACATGGCCGGCCGGAACGTATGTCAACGACAACAAGTTCCACAACATCATGATGGCCATGGAGACCACTATCACCGCCAATGGCGTTTCTTTCCGCGAGCCCAAGGGCACCCCCGAAGAAGAGGCCGCGCTCTATAAGAGTTACGAGCATCTGTGCGCCATGCGCGACGAGGTAATAAGCCTTGGCGTACTGCCGCCCGTAGCCGACTGGAAACAGTATAACCCAAACCTTTAAGACAATTCAAAATTCAAAATGCACAAGGCACGATGGGCTACGCGCTGAAAGCCAATCGTGCATCGTGCATCGTGCATCGTACATTATGAATTGTGCATTTAAGTAAAGTCGCGGCTCATGGCGGCGAGAGCCTTCGAGGGCGAGAGGCGGCGGTAGAGCATCTCGTACACAGCGTCGAGGATGGGCATGTCGACATGATAGCGGCGGTTGACGTCGTGAATACATTTTGCACCGTAATAACCTTCGGCTGTCTGCTCCATCTCCATCTTGGCGGCCTGCACGGAATAGCCCTTGCCTATCATGGCTCCGAAATTATGGTTGCGCGAGAAGCGCGAATAAGCCGTGACAAGAAGGTCGCCGAGATATACGGAGTCGCATATCTGACGTTGACGGGGGTTGACGGCATAGACAAAACGTTCCATCTCGCGTATGGCGTTGGACACGAGCATGGCCACAAAATTGTCGCCGCGCTTCATGCCGTGGATCACACCTGCGGCTATGGCATATACATTTTTAAGCACCGAGGCATACTCTATGCCGTCGACATCCGACGACAGAATCGTGTGGGTGTTTTTTCCGGCTATGCAACGCGCGAAAGCCTCGGCACGTCCGGTGTCGGAACATCCGATTGTGAGATACGACGGGCGGTCGAGCGCCACTTCCTCGGCATGGCACGGGCCTGATATCACAAGCGTGCGCGCCGGGTCGACTCCGAAACGGCGTTTCATGTAATCGGTTACAAGTTCATTCTCGCCCGGCACTATGCCTTTTATGGCCGAAACCACGGCGTTGCCGCTTATGTCGACGGTGATATTTTTGGCGTGGCCGAGGAAATATGGCGACGGCACAGCCCACAGCAGCGTGTCGCAACGTGAGCACACCTCGTTGATGTCGGAACTGAAATAAATGCGGTTTACATCAAACTCTACATCGGTGAGATATGCGGGGTTGTGGCCCAGGCGCCGGAAATCGTCGATGCGGTCGTCGCGGCGCATGTACCAGTTTATTGTCTCGCAGTTGCGCAGAAGAAGTTTGGCAAGGGCCGTGGCCCAACTTCCTCCGCCGAGCACTGCAATGTTTCCGGGGAAATCCATGGTGGTTGCAAGTTTCGAATTGTTTCGATTCAGATCGATTTACATCGAATTATATCGATTTATACCGACTTATATCGATTTAACCCGGATTAAGCCGATTTTGTTCGGCTTAATCCGGTGATAATTTTCAATCCCACTTTTCGGGACGCATCTGCGGGAAGAAAAGCACTTCCTGAATGGTGGTCTTGCCGGTCATGAGCATCACGAGGCGGTCCATGCCGATGCCCATGCCCGATGTGGGGGGCATGCCGTATTCAAGGGCGCGGATAAAGTCCTTGTCGATAATCATGGCTTCGTCGTCGCCCTTCTCGCCGAGGCGCATCTGCTCGACGAAACGCTCGTACTGGTCGATGGGATCGTTAAGTTCGGAATATGCGTTGGCCAGTTCCTTGCCGTTGACCATAAGTTCGAAACGCTCGGTGAGTTCGGGATTGTCGCGGTGACGCTTTGTAAGCGGCGACATCTCGATGGGATAGTCGGTGATGAATGTAGGCTGGATATATTTGCCCTCGCATTTCTCTCCGAAAATCTCGTCGATGAGTTTTCCTTTGCCCATCGAGGGGGCTGTCTCGATGCCGAGGTCGCGGCATACTCCGCGGAGTGCTTCCTCATCCATGCCGGTGATGTCGATTCCGGTGTGCTCGAGGATGGCCTCTGTCATTGTGACGCGGCGGTAGGGAGCCTTGAAGTCGATTTCATTGTCGCCGACCATCACCTTGGTGGTGCCGTTCACATCGAGGCATATCTTTTCGAGCATGCGCTCGGTGAATTTCATCATCCAGTTGTAGTCCTTGTAGGCCACATATATTTCCATACAGGTGAACTCGGGGTTGTGGGTGCGGTCCATGCCCTCGTTGCGGAAGTTCTTGGAAAATTCGTACACGCCTTCGAAACCGCCCACGATAAGGCGTTTGAGATAGAGTTCGTCGGCGATACGAAGATACAGGGGTATGTCGAGGGCATTGTGATGGGTGATGAAGGGGCGTGCAGCCGCGCCGCCGGGAATCGACTGGAGAATCGGGGTCTCCACTTCGAGATAGCCTGCGGTGTTGAAATATTCGCGCATGGAGTTGAACACCTTGGTGCGCTTGATGAATGTCTCTTTTACGCCTTCGTTCACAACGAGGTCGACATAGCGGCGACGGTAGCGGAGTTCGGGGTCGTCGAACGAGTCGTAGACAACGCCGTCTTTCACCTTCACGATGGGGAGCGGGCGGAGCGACTTGCCGAGCACTGTCAGCTCACGGGCGTGGATTGTGATCTCGCCGGTCTGTGTGCGGAACACATATCCGCGTATGCCTACAAAGTCGCCGATATCGAGGAGTTTTTTGAACACCTTGTTGTAGAGGTCCTTGTCCTCGCCGGGGCATATCTCGTCGCGCGAGACGTATACCTGGATGCGTCCGCGGCTGTCCATCAGTTCCATGAACGAGGCCTTGCCCATGATGCGGCGGCTCATCACACGTCCGGCCACGGCAACCTCGCGCGGAGGCTCAAGCGCGTCGTCGAAGTTGGCCTTTATCTCGTCGGTGTAGCCGGTTACTTCATATTCGGGTGCGGGATACGGCTCTATGCCCATCCGGCGCATTTCGTCCATTGACTGGCGGCGGATCTGTTCCTGTTCTGACAGTTCGATATTGCTCATTTTTTCCTTATTTTTCTATTTTGGTGCAAAATTACCAAATAATGCCCAACCTACCAAACATTTCCAAATTTAATTATTACTGTTAGATTATAGTCTTTAACCGGCTATTATAAGGACATTTACGCATTGACAAATTACATATTTCAGGGATTCATTGCACATACTTGAAAAGAAAATGCAGACCGCAGTTGCGGTCGAATACGTTTGGTTCGGGCAAAAGCCCATGCCTACCATATTAAGCGGCTCTGCCGCTTCGTGCACCTGAATTTAGACTTATGGATAAGGGCTTGCAATATTTTCCGGACACCCACAAAATTTTATACAGCATATCACTGTTCCGTGGTGAGTGGTCACAAATAATTTAAGAATATATTTTCGCATATTACTTTTGCCCTAAAATTAAAAATTATTTTTTATGAATCGGTTATATTATTTAATCTGCATCTTGATTTCTTTCGTGATACCGCCTATGGCTTACAGTCAAGAAATGAACATGTGTGAAGAAGACTCTTTTTTCACATACAATTTAAAAGAGGTGATTATAACTGTGCGGCAGCCGGATGCCGTAGTGACTGCCGACAAGATTTCGTTTAATCCGTCTGCTTCTGTTTCCGGAAATGCAGGCAGTGTCTTTGATGTTTTAAATTCAATAGGCGGAGTAACTGTCGACAATAAAGGCGAGATACAGATTAACGGTCAAAAAGAGATTACGTTAACGATAAATGGCAGAAAATGTATCCTGACAAGTGACGCTCTGGTGAATTACCTGAAATCGGAATCTGCCCAAACAGTAGAGCGAGTTGAAATTCTATCAGCACCATCCGCAAAGAACGACGCGTCGTCTTCTTCGCTGATATTAAATTTAAGAACTTCGAAAAAACGCGAGCAAGGCGCCACCGCAGGTTTTAATGCGACCGGCCTCGGGTGGAATGCCAAGCGTGGAATCGCCAATATCTTTGGAGGATACTCATCCGACAAATTGATTCTTAATGCAAACTATTCATTTATAGCCAACAAGAATCCATTCAAGCTATTCACACTGCGGCCTTACTTAGGCGTGGAAAACAAAATGGAACAGGAATATCAACGTCTTAGACGCGATCGAATCCATAACATATCCGCTACATTATACTACGATATATCCTCCGGCTGGAATTCCGGCTTATCTGTTTCATCGAATTGGTTTAACCGTCACGAATTTGCAGAAATGAAGAATAATATCACCTCATCAGGGTCTCAAACAGCATCTACAAATGAGATGACAAGCAATTATAGAAATGTTATTGGAAATGTTTTTATTAAACACAACTTTGCGGCACAAAATGGCATGCTGAATTTAAACTTCGATTACTTCAATTATCGTACGAATGACATTCAAAATATGAATAGCGGGGTTTCATCAAATGTTTACGGAGAAATGGGTGGAACATCTACAGGCTATGTCGTTAATCTTGATTTTATGAGGAAAGCATTGGGGAATTGGGATTTATCGGCAGGTGCTAAAACCTCACAAATATTCATAAATAATAACGGCCGGTATAGCGGTCTACTTCCTGACGACATTTCGGCCACGGATAAATTAAATTCTTCATTCAGGTATCATGAGAATGTCAATGCCTTTTATGCAGAAGGAGCATTCTCTGCGAATAAATTCAAAGCATCTGTGGGTGTACGCGCGGAACAAACTAATATATGGAGTAAATTCTCCGGCAACGAAGCTAATGGCAAAGAGGATTATTCAAGGCATAATATCCAAGTAGTCCCATCCATTCACTTTCTAATGCAAATAAATGAAAACAATAATTTTACGGCAAGCTATTCCCAACGTATCAACAGGCCTAATTATGCTGATCTTAATCCATTTATTTATATTTTTGATGATATAACGCACACCTGCGGCAACATAGACCTTAAACCCTCATTATCCCATAACATTACGACAGCGTTTGCTCACGGCTCTTGGTTTAGGGCAATTATCAATTTTTCAACAAACAAGGATGCCATGGTTAAATGTTATCGTGAGATTTCGGATAAAATCTTGTATATTTCCCCGGAAAACATTCAGAACCATATACAGATATCACTTACAATGTCAGCGTTCAATATCCGTCCGGCCGATTGGTGGCATTGTTCAATAAACCTCACCGGAATGTATCAAAAATATAGTTTTGATAGTAATCTGAACATTAAGGACAACCATCAACTCACCCCGCTTATGGATTGCAAAAATCATTTTCCTTTGCCCAAGGGATGGAATATAGAGTTTTCAGGGGAATGGAGAGGAAAAATAGCGTATGGCCAGGCAACTCTTAAATCCATGGGGGGCATAAATGCCGGAATAAAGAAGACTTTTTGGAATGGACAGGGTTATGTTTCCATTTTTGCAAATGACATCTTTAACACCAAGCGTCTCAATACAGAAATAGAATTATCCGGCAAAAGAGGTTTTATCTACGAATATGACTACGAAACTATGCGACAAATTGGAATATCTTTTGGTTTTAATTTTTCCTCCAAAAAATTTCGCGCAAGCAAAAACTCCGACCATATAATAATAGATGAAATAAAACGTGTAAATTTGTAAGCCCCTAACATCTGTACACTATGAAGAAAGCCTTATATCCTTGGTGGATACCGTTAATTTCTGCATCAATCCTTTTCATCTTGATAAGAATTTCTAACGATGCGCCAAATGAAGGTCATTACCTGAATCATTCAACTCTTTATATTTCAATCGAATTAATAGGAATTATCCTTTTCTCCTATATATTCTTTTTCCTAAACTTGAAATTTGCCAATAATTGCATCGACAGAAAAATCCCAGCGACAGTCGAGTATATGGCTGTATTGTTTTTCCCGGTCTTATTGACCGGATTGGTAATGTGGCTGTCTCATCTTGCAGAAAAAAGGAGTCTGGAAATATCGGAAATCTTTGCTCCGGGAATAATTGTCATGCTGATGAATGTATGGATATATTCTTGGCAGAAGACGGCCATCTTAGAGCGTCATTATACCGAGATTTGTATCAGGAATGAGAAGATACGAAATGAAAATCTTTCTACCAATCTAAAATTACTTCAAGCCCAATACAGGCCTCATTTCTTGTTTAATATTTTAAATACTATTTATTTCAGCATCGATGAGAAAGATGAAACAGCGCGAGGAGCTGTTGAGCATCTTTCCAATCTGTTGCGTCGCCAACTTTATACCGCAGAGGAAAAGGTTCCCTTGTCAAATGAACTATCTGTTCTTGAAAGTTATATAGAATTATATAGATTACGATTTGGCAATACGATATCTGTATTTACAAATTTCGAACATGTTCATCAGTCTGTATGCATATATCCATATTTGTTAATGCCATTGGTTGAAAATGCGTTCAAATATGTATCAGGCAAAAAAATCATAAACATAGATATGAGACTATCTGCTGAGAACAATCTCATATTTTGTGTAAAAAATTCAATCTCCGGCTCTCTCATAGAAAAGGCGTCAAGCGGAGGCGTGGGATTAAAGAATCTAAAACAGCAACTTTTGATTTATTACGGAGAAGATGGTTTTAGATTGGAAACATCAAAAACAGATAATGAATTCACAGCTGTTTTAGAATTGTTTGATGTTTGATAAATTGAAAATCATGAGATGCGTAATTGTTGAAGATGAGACTATTGCCAGAAAGGGCATAGAAAGCTATATCGAAAAGATTGACTGGCTCGACTGTGTGGCCGGCTTTGAAAGTGCAATGGATTTAGATCAATATCTTAAAAATGTTGCCCCCGACGAATACCCGGACATCATTTTCTTAGACATTGAAATGCCAAATATATCAGGATTTGAATACCTTGCTTCTTCAAAAGTTGACGCCGAAATAATTATCATAACCGCTTATGAAGAATACGCCTTGCAAGGTTATGAATTAAACATAACAGACTACCTTTTAAAACCGGTGTCGTTCTCCCGATTTTTAAAGGCTGTTGAGAAAGCAAGGAATTTTCGAATCTGCAATTCTTCTCATAGCGCACTGTCAAAAGTATTATTACTTAGAGTTGACCGTGGCGATCAGCGAATACCGATAGCAAACATTCTGTATATTGAAGGGATGGAGAATTATCTCAAAGTATTTACATCATGCGGATGTGCGACTGTGAGAATGAGACTTAAAGATTTCCTTTCTATGGTTCCAAATGAGGTATTTATGCAAGTACATAAATCCTATATTGTAAATCTGAATAATATATACCGATTCGAATGGAATTCTATCATTTTTTCAAATTCCAAATCGATTCCTGTTTCTCGAAGTTATCGAAAAGTATTATCACAAAGGCTAATCGATATGAGCAAAGATTAACAATATGTTATTGAGCCCATGGTTTTTCGGAAAAATAACGACGCTTTTCAGCGGGCTATTTCGGCGAGGGCGGGGCGCAGGTCGGCCCAGCGGTAGTAGGGGTAGATGTCGGTGGGCGCGGGCAGGGCTGTCTCGCGTTCGTTGAGAAGGGCCTTGACGAGGATTTCGCCTTCGGCGTTGCGGAAGAAGACGAGTTGCAGGTTCGATGCCATTGGCGATACGCGGAAGTTGGCGTAGGTGTCGCCAAGACGGTAGGGATTTGTCTCGTCGGTGAAGCAGCCGGGCAGTTGCATCAGCGCGGTGAGGGGGATGATGTTGCCGTCGTGGCCGAAACGGAGCGTGGCTCCACGGTCGCCGGAGGCGATATAGCTGTCGGCTGTCTCGATTATGTTGCGAAGGAGATTTTTGGCGTTGGCCACATGCAGCCCCTTGGCCGGGGCGTAACTCGAATTATGGGCGAAGAAACTGAAATTGTAGAGTTGCCACAGGTCGGTGAGTTCGTCGGTGGTGAAAAGGCCGAGGATGTCGAGGTCGGTCTCCATGTTTTGCAAGTCGACCGCAGTCCAGTAGAGTCCGGTCATGAAATCGGCCGGGTCGACATTACGGCGCACAAAGAGCGAGTCGGAGAAAATCTCGCCGACGATGCGTCCGGGCTTTATCATCTCCTCGGTGAAACGGCGTATCTCATGCGAGGCCTCGGAGTCGCGGCGCGTATATGGAGCGGCCTCGGGGCTGTGGTAGTTGAGATAGTGCATGTGACGCTGCGACGACTCACGCGGGATATTGAGCGCGGGATTGTGCTCCTTCAGCCCTTCGATGAAGGCAAACATCGAGTGGGCGCAGCGCATCACCGTGGTAGAAGCCGCCGTGACACGGGCGTCGTCGGGGAAGGCCTGCGGATAGTTGCCATACATGCGCGAGGCTATGTCGTGGTGCTGGCGGCGGCCCAGCGGAGTGAGTTCGCCTCCGCGTCCGCGCGCTTCCTCCCACACGGGGGCAAGGTCGCAGAGCAGACGCGAGCCGGCGGGGGTGAGCGCGCCGGCGGTATCGGCTTTCTCGAGCACGTCGATCACAGCGCGATAGTCGCGGTCGGATATAAGATAACGCGAGCCGTGCCGTCCGTAATGGCTGACATAGAATGGCTCGTAGCCCTTGGGGGCGGGTGTCAGTTTCTCAGCCGGGCCGGGATAGGCGTAATACACGCCTCCGGCTTTGCGCGGATTATCCTTTATTTCTTCTTTGGGTGTGATGGCGGCGGCACTTACAGCAACAGCCGCTCCAAGCAAGCATGCAATCAGTTTTTTCATGGGAAGTTATTTCTCAAATAGGTTGACTTTGGCGCGGACGCACGAGCCGTGCGTCCCTACTCTCTACATTATTCTGTGGTTGATTCGGGGGCGGATTTGCGGAAGAGGGTGAAGTTGACCGAGCCGTAGGTGCGGTGGTCGATGAAGCCGGGGAGGGTGTCGAAACTGTGGGCGCCGGAGTGCTCGATTATGAAGATGCCGCCGGGGGTGAGGAGGTCGGCGTCGAGCACGGCGCGGGGGATGTCGGCAAAGCCGGGCATGTCGTAAGGGGGGTCGGCAAATATGAGGTCGTAGCGCGTCCGGGCTGTCGATATGAACCGCAATGCGTCGCCACGTACAATCCGGTGGCCGTCGGCGCCGAGTTTGGCCGATACCTGACGGATGAATTCCGACTGCACCGGGGCTTTCTCGACCGACGTCACAGCCGAGCATCCGCGCGACAGGAGTTCGAAGGATATTGCGCCTGTGCCGGAAAAGAGGTCGAGGGCTGTCTTGCCCTCGAGGTCGACGATGTTGTCGAGCACGTTGAAAAGATTCTCGCGGGCGAAGTCGGTAGTGGGCCTCGCCGTAATATTTTTGGGCACGTCGAATCTCCGGCGGCCATATTTTCCACGTATTATTCGCATTTTTTCAATTTTGAAGAATGCACGATGCACAATGCACGATGCACAATTATGCTACGCGCTAAAAACCGATTGTGCATCGTGCATTGTGAATTGTGCATTGTGAATTGTGCATCGCATTAATCGCATAAGGGTAATACCATCAATTCGAAAGGCGCGCGCAGGGCGTCCTTGCCGGCGCGGAACATAAGCGACGGGAATATCACGGGCATGACATATGAGTGGAACCGTCGCAGGCGCGGCATCAGGGTCTCGCGCATGGCTGTGTCGCCGCAGATCATAAGTTCGTCGTCGGTGGGCGACAGGCCGCAACGCTCGGTGGCAGCCATTATATAGTAGAGCACGTCATCGTCGGACGGAGCGGCAAAGGTGTTGGCCATGAGCAGGCCTCCTGACCCAAAGGCTATGATGTCGACGGAGCCGGGACGCAGGCGTGCATATATCTTGCCGGAATTGCCCAGACGTCCGCTAAGGGCAAAGTAAGATATGAGCGGAGAGAGCGAGTGGGCTATGCGGGCGTCGGGGAACGTGCGGCGCAGGAATGAGTGCAGGTCGGCGCCAACGGCCATTACGGCGGCGGCCTCTGTGCCCTTTATCGCCTCTACCACAGATTCAAGATTGCCGTCGGGCCAATAGGCCGACGCTATGTCGCGGGCATAGGCGGGGTCGAGTTCCGCAGGCACCAGGGTGAGACGGCGCGTGTCGATAAGGATGTCTGTGCGCCCGAAAGGCTGGAGGATAAGCGGATTGTCGTATACGGCATCTTCGACTGCATGGAGTATGTCTGATGCCCGGTCGAGAGGTATCTCCCGGTAAATCAACGAATTGGCCTCGACGGGGCAATGAAGCGCCACCGACAGCGTTGCCGGTGATATTTCCATTGACAGCCGCCACATCGACGGGTCGGCCACCATGTCGGATGTCAGGGGTCGGTCGGTCACAGCAACTGGCGGAATATGGCGGGAACGGGTGTTGAGAAATTCATGTCCTTGCGCGTGATGGGGTGGATGAAGCGCAGAGTGCGCGCGTGCAGGGCCATGCGGTGGATAGGCGTGGTGCGGGCGCCGTAGCGTTTGTCGCCGGCGATGGGGTGTCCTATGTCTTTGAGGTGGACACGTATCTGGTTTTTGCGTCCGGTGTCGAGCGAGAGTTCTACCAAGGTGTGGCCGTGGCCGGCATCGAGGGCGCGGTAGCGTGTCACGGCGAGTTTGCCCTCGTCGGGGTTGTCGGTTGAATACACCTCATGACGCGAGTTTTCGGCAAGATAACTGCGTATGGTGCCCTCGTCCTCGTCGAGGTAGCCCTCTACTACGGCCACATACGTGCGCTCGAGCACCATATTGTTCCAGTTGTACTGCATGGCGGTCTTGGCTTGCTCTGTCTTTGCAAACATCATAAGGCCGGAGGTCTGCTGGTCGAGACGGTGGACGATGAATATTTTGTTGCGCGGGTCGACGCGCTTCACATAGTCGCGCAGCAGGGAGTAGGCGGTGCCTTCCTTTTTTGCATCCGATGCCACGGAGAGCAGGCCGTAGCCTTTGTTCACCACTATGATGTCGTCGTCTTCGTACACTATTTTCAGACGTGGGTTGGAAAACACCTGAAACTCACGCGAGGTGTTGACACGCACCTCCGTGCCGGGGGCAAGCGGGGTGTCGAACTGCGTGGTGATGCGTCCGTCGACCATCACCTGGCGGTGTTTGAGATAGTCCTTCACCGTAACGCGCTTTGCGCCGGGGAATGATGCCAGCAGGAAGTCGAGCAGGGCTATGCTTTCTCCGCCAGCCGGAACTGTGAATGTAATTATATTATCGGGGGTGAACGCCCGGCGCTCGGCTCCCGGTTTTGTCAGTCTCGGCTTTTGCTTCATTTCGATTGTTTTTTTGCACGTCCGCGGCCGGCTGTCTTCTTGGGCTTTGCATCCTGCTGGGCGATAATTTCGAGTGCCTGCTCATAGGTGATGGAGGCGGGGTCGGTTACGGTATTCGGTATTTTGTAGTTTGACTTTCCGCGCGCTATGTATGGCCCGAAGCGGCCATTGAGCACTTGCAGGCCCTCTTCTTGCTCGAATGTCTTGATCAGACGCTGGCTCTCGGCACGGCGTTTTTCCTCGATAAGGGTTATGGCCTCGTCGAGCGACACGGCTGCCGGAGCCATGCTGTCGGGTATCGACACAAACTTGCCGTCGTGGCGCACATAGGGGCCGAAGCGGCCTATGGCCACAGTCACTTCCTTGTCTTCATAGTCGCCGAGCACACGGGGGAATTCGAACAGGCGCAGGGCCTCCTCGAGGGTGATTGTCGCCATCGACTGCCCTTTCTGCAAGGATGCGAACCGAGGTTTCTCCTCGTCGTCGCCGGTGCCGACCTGCACGAGGGGGCCAAACCGTCCGATTTTCACCGACACGGGCTTGCCCGACACGGGGTCGGTGCCGAGCACGCGCTCGCCCACCTTATGGTCGAGGCGCATCGACATGGTCTTCTCTATCTCGGGATGGAATTTATCGTAGAAGTCGGTCATCACGCCGGGCCATTCGATTTTACCCTCGGCTATGTCGTCGAAACGTTCCTCGATGTTGGCCGTGAAGTTGAAATCGACTATTCCGGGGAAATATTCCTCAAGGAATTCGTTTACGATGGTGCCAATATCGGTGGGGATGAGTTTGCCTTTGTCGGCTCCGGCTGTCTCTGAGCGAGTGGCCGACGTAATCTCACCGCCGGCGAGGGTGAGCGCATGTATGGCGCGCTCTTCGCCGGGATTGTCGCCTTTCTCCACATATTCGCGCTGCTGGATAGTGGATATGGTGGGAGCGTAGGTCGACGGGCGGCCTATGCCGAGTTCTTCCATTTTCTTCACGAGCGATGCCTCGGTGTAGCGCGGGGGCTGCTGTGTGAACCGCTCGGTGGCAGTCACCGACGCGGCTTCAAGCACCCGGCCTTTCGATATGGGAGGCAGGGTGGCCGACGCGTCGTCGGAATCGGAGTCGTCGCGGCCTTCGATATACACGCGGAGGAATCCGTCGAATTTTATCACCTCGCCTGTGGCGGTGAAATGCTCCGAGCGGGTCGAAGGAGTGATTTCCACGGTGGTGCGCTCTATCTCGGCATCTGCCATCTGCGAGGCGATGGTGCGCTTCCAGATAAGGCCGTAGAGGCGTTTTTCCTGTGAGGTACCTTCGATAGTGTGCTCCGAGATGTAGGTGGGGCGGATGGCCTCGTGGGCCTCCTGGGCTCCCTTGGCCTTGGTGTGGTAGTGTCGCACTTTGAGATATTCCGCGCCGATGCCACGTGTGATTTCTTCGGATATGGTGCCGATGGCCAGCGACGAGAGGTTGGTGGAGTCGGTACGCATGTATGTGATGTGTCCGGCCTCATACAGTTTCTGTGCCACCATCATGGTCTGCGACACGGTGAATCCGAGTTTGCGCGAGGCTTCCTGCTGGAGGGTGGAAGTGGTGAACGGAGGCGCGGGCGAACGTTTTACGGGGCGCACCTGTATATCGGTCACGGTATAGCGCGCGTCGCGGCAGTCGTCGAGGAATGCGCGCGCGGCCTCGATGTCGGGGAGGCGGCGCGACAGTTCGGCGGCAAGCACCGTGCCGTCGTCGGCACGGAAATCGGCGTTGACACGGAAGTATGGCTCCGACACAAAACGCTTGATTTCATTCTCACGCTCCACAATAAGGCGCACAGCCACCGACTGCACACGCCCCGCCGAAAGACTCGGCTTAATCTTCTTCCACAGCACGGGGCTGAGTTCAAAACCCACGATACGGTCGAGCACGCGGCGAGCCTGCTGGGCGTCGACAAGATTGATGTCGATGTCGCGCGGATGCTCGATGGCGTCGAGAATGGCGGTCTTGGTAATTTCATGGAACACG
This sequence comes from uncultured Muribaculaceae bacterium, assembly GCA_947644475.1. Lineage (GTDB taxonomy): Bacteria > Bacteroidota > Bacteroidia > Bacteroidales > Muribaculaceae > CAG-873. The sequence continues at coordinate 931 of CANRZQ010000031.1, read as the reverse complement.
ATGCGCCGCGTGCGGGCCGGGTCAAGCCCCAGCACCTCAAAGAGATGCCAGGCTATGGCCTCACCCTCGCGGTCCTCATCGGAAGCGAGCCACACAATCTCGGCCTGGGCGGCAGCCTTGCGCAGTTCGGCCACGAGCTGCTTCTTGTCGTCGGGAATCTCGTAGACGGGGGCGAAGCCGCCCTCAATGTCGATGCTGAAATTTTTCTTTTTCAAGTCGCGGATATGGCCATAACTCGACATGACCTTGTAGTCCTTGCCAAGAAACTTCTCTATGGTCTTTGCTTTCGCCGGCGACTCGACTATCACGAGATTCTTTATCATTTTCTTATCCGTTTTATAATAATGTGGAGGTTTTGCGTGGCAAAATTACAAATTAATGTTCAAATTCAAAAAAAAAGACGTAATTTTGCGCACAATTCCGAATATGAACATAGAAATCGAAGATATTGTTCGGGCTGCCGCGCCCTCGCTGTCTGTGCTTGCTCTCGAGTATGAGATAGCCAACTGCCCCACGTCCGACGCCCTATGGGCCGAGGTTGAGGCAGCAGCGGCCGACATCCGCAGCCGCTTTGCCATCGACCAAATAAACAAGCGGCCGGCCATAGCGGCCACCCGCGCCGCATACAAGGCCCTTGGCAAGGAGCCTAACCGCTACCGCCCGGCCGCCGAGGCCCTATGCCGGCGAGCCGTCAAAGGCGCGGGGCTGTACAGGGTTAACGCCGCCGTCGACATCATCAACATCCTCTCCATGCTCTCGGGCTACTCTATCGGAGGCTTCGACATCGACAGCATCGTCGGCCCCCTGCTGCGGCTCGGACGCGGACACCACGACGAGCCTTACGAAGGCATCGGACGCGGAGCCCTCAACATCGAAGGGCTGCCCGTCTACCGCGACGCCACCGGCGGCATCGGCACACCCACATCCGACC
>CANRZQ010000030.1 GCA_947644475.1 uncultured Muribaculaceae bacterium | reverse complement strand
GTGTAGGGGTTGGCCTCGGTGCCGTCGCCGTTGCCTACGGGTTCGTCGGGAACGTCGGGAGCGGTTCCGTCAAAGCCGAAGTAGGAATATTGGTCGAGCATGAGCACTTGCCAGTCGGTGCCGTAGGTGGAGAGGATGCCGACTACCGAGCCTTTGCCGTAAGGGATGGTTGCGTCGCAGAACGATGCGCGGTATGAGCAACGCACGTTGATGCGGTTGCCGGAGGCGTCCTTGATATAGCGGTCGGTGTTGGTGCCGACTGAGAATTGTTTGCCGGCGTCGATGAATTCCACGTCGTCGAAGCGCACGAGGCGGCTTTGCCATTTGCGGAGTTCGGCAGCGTCGCGTTTGGCGGCAGCCATTTCGGCGATTGTCACGGTGGCGGTGTCGACCTTAGCGTAATTGGGCAGTCCGTTGGGGAATGCGTGTTGCTTCATGTCGGTGGTAGACATGAATGTCATGGAGGGGGCGCCGTTGTATTCGCCCAGGCCGCCGAGTTGCATCAGGCCGTTGTAGAAGCCGATGTAGAGGCCGGTGACGTCGATATATACTTCCTGGCCAAACTGATATTGCTTGTAGAGTTTGGTTGTGTCGGCCGATACGGTGATGGCGGCAGAGCCGTCGTCGAGACAGAAAGCCTTGTAGATGTTTCCGGAGGCGTCCATCGATATTACACGGCCACGGATGATTGTGTGGGAGCCGTCGGAGCGTGCGGGCACGAGGGCTGCGGAGTTGCGCTCGCTCGACCAGTATTCAGCCTTGAGGTCGGCGATGGTGGTGTTGGCCACAAGATCGGTGGAGGGTATTACCACGGGCGGGGTCTCGATGTCGTCGTCGCACGACCACAATCCGAAGCATGCCATGGCTGCTGTGGCAAGATATAATAGTTTATTTTTCATTGTGTACATTATTATATATTAGAATCGTATGCCGACATTTACGAATACGCGGATACCCTGCGAGTAGGTGTAACGGTTGGGGTAGGCGTTGCGGTCGTAGTTTTTGGTGTCGAGACGGCCCTGCTGGTAAGCGTAAGTGACGATGTCCTTGTTGTTGAGGATATTGTTTACAGATACGTTGAAGTTGAGGGCGAGGTTGTTCTTGAAGTAGATTGCTTTGCCGATAGAGGCGTTGAGCGAGAATGCGTTTTTGAGTTTGTCCTGAGCGGAGAGTTCGCGCTGGCGGGCTTCAAGTTCTTCCACGGTGGTCATGCCGAGGCCGGTGTTCTCGTCGGCCTGCTGCCAAAGGTGGGCGAGCGATTCGTGGTAGGCGGGAGCGAGGTTTACGTAAGCGTCGCCCTGGAATGTGCCGTTGAGGTTGAAGAACCAGTTTTTGGGAGCGGCATAGTCGACACCTACGTTGAACACGCTCTGGGGCACGGAGCCTGCATAGCAGTTTTTGAGGTAGATTTTGCGGGAAGTGTCGGGATAGAGGCCGTTTTCAAACGAACGTGTGCCGTCGGGGTTGTTCTTGTACTGGTAGCGTGAGTATGTGCCGGCGAAGGTGGCTGTGATCGAGGGGGTGATTTTGTAGGCCATGCCGAGTTCCACGCCTTTGTACACGCGTTTTGCGCCGGAGATTACGTAGTTGGTGTATGTGTTGTACTGTTCGTCGTAGAAGCCGAAGCGTTCGGTCACGTCGGCCATCGAGGTGTAGAAACCGGTGATGGAGCCGCGGAAACGGCGGTAGTTCCATGTGTAGCCGATGTCGCCGGAGAAGATGCGCTCGCTGGTGGGGTCTTGTATCGATGTGTCTTTTACGCGAGGAGCGATGTAGATGTTGTCGACGAGCGGGGCGCGTGTGCCGTATTCGGCGTGGAGCGAGAAGTAGTTGCGTCCGTCGAGTTTGTAGACGGCTCCGGCCTTGATTGTGGCGTCGTCGAAGCGGTGGATCTGGCCTTTGCCGAGCGAGTTGAGGGGAGCGCGTCCGTTGCGCATGTGGCCTTCACGCTGGTATTGTGTGTAGGCGATTTTCATGCCGTAGTTCACATCCCAGCGGGGAGTTGTGATCACGTGCTGTGCCCACGCTGTGGCTTGCAGGGCGTAGAGGTTGTAGTCGTAGCCGAAGCGGTCGCCCTTGCCTACGCGGCGGTTGGGGTTGTCGAGGTCGTTTTGGAGGTTGTCGGGAGCGATGGAGATGTCGCGGTCGGAGAACGGGTCGACATCGAGCCAGAAGTCGGCTCCAAGAAGGTCGCGCACGGTCTTGTAGAACGAGCCGTTGGTGTAGTTGAACGACACGCCTGCCTGGATGGACATCTGCGAGTTGAGACGCTGGTTGAGGTAGGAGTTGAACATGGCGTTGAACTGGTTGCTGTGACGGTTTTCCTGAATGTAGGATGCGCCGGCACGCTGGGCCTCGGGTAGCGATTTGTTGTTCTCGACGGTGATGGCGTTGATGCGGTAGAGTTCGTCCCATTTTATCTGACGGAACGAGTCGTCGGTACGCCACAGGTCGGTGTAAAGGTCGAAAAGTTCCTGGTTGTCCTCGTAGTAGGAGGGGAGATAGCGGTAGTAGGTGGGGTTGGGGTCGTTGGCTTTATAGTATTGGAGGGCCGATGTGGAGTAGTTGACCCAGCGTACGGAAGCACCGGTGTTGATGGTGGTGTTGTTCTTTTTATAGAGCCAGTTGAGCATCACAGTGGGGTCGAAAGTCTCGACGATGCGTGCTGCGCGTTTCTTGCCGTCGTACCAGCCCCAGTTGGGGTTGTAGAGGTTGGAGCCGACGAGGTCGTAGGCTTCCTGGTAGGTGGCGGAAGAGTTGGCGCGCTGTGTCGGGCCGCCGAAAGCGGTGAGCGAGAGAGAGTTGGCTGCGTTGAGGCGTTTTTCCAGCGAGAAGAAGAGACCTGCCGAGTTGTAGAATGTGCCGTCGACAACGCCTTCTTTCGAGTAGCGTCCGATTGCAGCCACAGAGTAGGCCCATCCGTGCTTGTTCATGCCCGATGAATATTGCAGAAGAGCGCGGAGCATGTAGTTGGAGTTGGTGTAGGCCACCGAGCCGTTGAAGCCGGGAGAATAGTCCTCGGCGCGGGTGTTGTAGTTGACCGAGCCGCCGATGTCGCCGAAGCCGTAAGCAGAGGCGTCGAGGCCTACGGTGGTGGTCTTGTTGCGGAAGGCGCGCGATGTCATGCCAAGGAGCGACGAGAAGTTGAAGCGTCCGCGGATGAGGTCGTTGAAGCGTATTCCGTTGATGTAGACATCCTGATACTGGCTGTCGTAGCCGCGATAGCGGAAGTACATCGGGCCGAAGTTGTAACTTGCGGTAGAATAGTAGAGATTGTCGTTTGCTCCGGTGAGGGCCGATACATTCTGTGTGTTGCCCTCTTCGTCTTCGATTACAGATTCGTCGAAGACCATGTCGGAAGCCTGGGAGTAGAATTCTACGGCATCGGCTCCTTCTTTCGAGAGTTTGATTTCACCGATAGTGTAGTCGGCTACATTGGGAGTGTTGATGTCGATGCCCATCGGGCTGTATCCGTCGGCAACGATGAGGAGGTAGTCCTGGCCGGCATTTACGCCGGGAAGAAGGAAATCGCCGGCAACACCGGATGGAGAGGCGATGCCTTGCGTGCGCAGCGAAATGGTGGCACCCGGAATCGGGGCACCCGTAGCGGCGTCGACCACCACGCCTTGCAGCTTGACGGTCCGGGCTAATATCGGCAGAGAGGCCGACAAAAGCAGAAGCACAAACAGTTTTAGTCTCATATTAAATATAGATGAAAAATTATTTTCATGGAGTGTTAACAAGGCGTAAAATTAGTTATTAAATTCGAAAAAAACAGCAAGAAAATGTTAAAAATGAATGTTTTGTAGAAAAAATAGCCCTCAGATATGCCAAACGGCATATCTGAGGGCTATTTTTATAGTTTTGTGCGTTAGTTTCAGGGCATTGCGGGGGTCGCGGTCATGGTAATATCGCGGTCGAGAATCTCAAATTTAAGCACTCCCGATTTTACTTTTACATCTTCAAGATGGCGGTAGGCGGCAAATTCCGCCTGCATGGCCGGGGTGAGCATCCTGCGGTAGTATTCGGCAAGTTGCGGATGAATAGAGTCGACGGCCGGAGCCTGTGTGCCGGTGAGCATGTTCTGGGCAAATGTCACGGCGTCGGTGTCGACAGATACCGACACATTGTCGGGGTTGATAGTTATGATGATCTCATCGTCGTCCGACGGGTCGTATTGCCAACGGCCCTCGGCGGTGGCTATCGCCGATATGCTTATCTGATAAGGCGCGTCGGGGCTTTGCGACTGAGGCATGGGCTCGGTGAGGTTTATCGCCGACATGATAGTCACGGTGGAGTCGGCTCGGAATGTTATCGCGGGAGTGGCCATGGCGGTAGATGCCTGTGTCAGGTCGAGACGCTGCGGCGCTCCCTGCCAGGAGCCTTCCACATCGGGGCGGCGGTCGCATGCTGCTATGGAGATGATAGCGAACATTGCGGCAGAATAGAGTATCAAGTGCTTCATAAACATAGTCGTTGGTTATTGATGTATAACACGCCCGCGGCTGTTTTTGTTCGCAAAATAAAGCGGGCCGCACCGGATAGATGCGGCCCGCGGAGGGGATTGTATGATTCAGTGCTGTGTTATTTTACGGCAACCTTGACGGCTGTCGCGCCTGCGCGCACGATGTAGATGCCTGTTCCGACAGCGAAGCGGGCGGCGTCTTTGCCGCGTGCCGAGGCTACAGACATGCCTGCGGCGTTGAACACGTCGATGTCAAGGCCTTCGGCTCCGTTCACCTCGATGAAGCCTTCGCCGGCAATCACCGAGAGAGCGCCGGCTCCGGGAGCAAGCACGCCGGAGTAGGAGAGGTAAGCCTCGTTCGACGGGCGCGATTCGCCTTCGGCGTAAACTGCTGTGACAACATAGGTGTGGTCGCCCTCGGTGCGGACGCTGTTGTCGGAGTATGACGTGCCTGTCACAAGTTCGGTGTTGATCTTGCGTCCGTCACGATAGATGTTGTAGCCTTTGACGGTGGGGGCTGACGCCTCTCCGGTGGCGGGGATGTATGTCACATCGTCGATGAAGAGGAAGAACTGGTCGGTAGAGCGCGAGCGGATTGCGAAATAGAGGGCGCCTGTGGGCATGCGGAACGAATATTTGGTCCAGGAGAAGGGCACTTTCTGCACCTCGCCGGCCGACACGAAGTCGTCGACATTGGTAGTGGTGGTGGAGTAGAGCACTTCGAAGTCTTCCTGGTATGCTCCGGCGTAAGAGCCTTGGCCATAGAAACTGCGGGCGTAGAATGTAACTACCTGCTCGCAGCCGAAGAGGCGCGGCGAGATGGCCCAGTCGTCGCATTGCACGGGTGTGGAGCCGCGCATTACCGAACCGGAGGTGAGGTATTTCGTGCCGCTGTGGGCGCGCCAGAGGTCGACTGAGGTCTCATTGTCGCTGTCCCATCCCTGGTCGGTGATCCACCATGCGGCGAGTTTTCCTGCGCTGAACGGGAATTTGGGGTTGTTCACAGAGATGAGGGGAGCGGCGTCGCCGTCGATTATTTTCCAGCCTTCCACGGCCTGTGCCCAGGTGTCGGCTGTCTCAAATGTCTCGGTTACGGCTGCGGGAGCGGCTGTGGCCATGTCGGGCTCGGCCCAGGTGAGGGTAACGTTGTCGCCGTCCTGTGTGGCGGTGAGGCCGGAGGCTACGGGCACGGCGGCTGTGACGATGCCTACGGTAACGTGGTCGGTGATGTTGTCAGACTCTATCTCGTCGTCGGCAAAAACTATTGTGGCGTGGTAGTCGCGTGTCTCGCCGTCGAGCACTGTGTTGGATGTGACGAAGGTAACGGTGGCCGATGCTTCGGGAGCGATGGCTGCGCCGGGCTTGCTGTCGATGAAGTCGTCGCCCGACCAGAGTTCGATGTCGTAGCCGCGCACATCTTTGTCGCCGGTGTTGGTCACAGTCACGTTGATTTCGAAATCTTCGTTGGCGTTTACAACCGACGGGGCCTCGATGCGCGATGCGGTGAGGTTATAGTCGGAGTGCGAGGTGATGCGGATGTTGTCGAGGAAGTAGAATGCGCCTTTCGATTTGGTGGTGCCGTCGACTGTGGTGGGGTTGAAGCGGAATACCACGCTCTCGCCGTCGTATTCGCTGAGGTCGACAGTCACCTTGTGCCATGTGGCAGCCTCGCCGATAAATATGGGGTCGGTCTGCACCTCTACAAAGCCGTTGCCGTCGCCGCGGTCGGCCTCTACGGTGAATACATTGCTGTAATCGGCGCTGCTGTAACGGTAGGTGTAGTAGGTGATGGCAGGATTGGCGATGCCTGAGAGGTCGATTTTGCCGGTTACGAGGGCTGTCTGGTCTTTGCCGTAAGCCTCGAAGTAGGCAAGGCCGAAGTCGCCGTCCTGAGGAGTGGCCGACCATTCGGCGTTTTGGCCGAACTGCCAGGGCTCGGAGCCGGAGATGTAGTTGTAGCCAAAGATTGACGATACGCCGCCGTTGGCAAATGATTCAGCCCAGGGTGTGGGGTAGGGAGTGCCCACGGGCTTGTAGGCTGTGCCGGCGAGGGCCGACTCGCCGCCCACGGTCACGGCGTATATGCCGTATTGACGGAATTCTTGCTTGCCTTCTTCCACTGCTTGGAGCGAGTAGGATGTGTCGGTGAGGTTCTCGGCCACAACGTTGTAGGCTCGGTCGACAACCTTGTAGGTGATGGCCGAGGGGAGGATGGCGTTGCCGTCGGCATCGGAGGTTACGGCGTCCCAGCTGATGGTCACTTTGCCGGTGTTGCCTTCTTCAATCATTTTGGCGTTTGCCGGGGCTGCGGGTTTGCCGGGGCCTACCATCACTTCCACGGCTTCGGACGCGCCGGCTCCGTAAGCGTTATAGGCCACTACGTTGTATGAGTGCTTGCCGAGGGTGAGGCCTTCGCTGTCGACAAAAGTGGCGTCGGCTTCGGTGGGGATGTTCTCGGTGAGGGTGGCGATTGCCTCGCCGTCGCGTAGGATTTCAACCTTTGTGAGGGCGGAGGCCTCGTCGAGCCGGTTGCCTTCGATGTCGGTCGATGGCAGGGTGTAGGTTATCGTGGCCTTGGCGGTGCCGTCGGTCTCGGGCTGCACGGAGAATGTCACGGCGGCCGGGGCCTTGGTGATTACGCCTTCGCCTATCGAGATGTTGCGGAAGTAGAGTTGCGATGCGGTGGCTGTCTTGTCGTGGATGGCGAAGTAGATTTTGCCGTCGGCCACGGTGTTGATTGAGCCGGTGTAGGTGGTGTATGTCGAGGATTTTTGCTTCGATTCGGGTATGATGGTGTTGGTCATTGCCTCGATTGTTGGCTCTGTGCCCCAGAGCACTTCGAAGGTTTCCTCGTAGTAGTTGGACGTCTTGATGTCGATGGCGAACGGGTATGCCGAACAGCCTTTCACTATCTCGGCCTGGGAGATGGCCCAGTCGTCGAAGGCCTTGGAGGCGTACATGAGCACTGCATTGTCGTATTCATACCAGGCCCATACTGTGCCGTCGGCGGGGTCGCCTTCGGTAAATGTCCAGCCGAAGGTCGAGGTGGAGGCGTCGAAGTTGACGGTCGCGGCCGGGGTGATGGGGCCGGCGGGGAGCACTGCCGATTTCTTGGGCTCGGATGTGAGGCCTTCTACTGTGGCGGTGAGCACATAGTAGTAGTCGACATGCTCGTCGGATTCGGGAATCTCGTCGGTGGCGGTGCGCACGGCCTCGTTGTCGACCACTGTTTTCATGTCGGGATAGCGCACCACGGTGTATGTCGCGCTGCTGTAAGCCACAGAGCCGTTGTTTACGCCCGAACTGCCCACGCTGTTCCAGTTGAGCGTCACGGTGGAGCCGCTGAATTTGAGTTGGAACGATGTGGGTGCCTTGGGGGTGTCGGGGCCGAGATATTTCTTGATGCCTTTGGCGGGCGACGAGCCGGCAGCGTTGGACACAACCACGGTGAAGTAGTAACTGTCGGGAGTGTCGACTGCTATGTCGGCATTGATTCGTGCGTTGGGCAGGCCGGTGCCGGAGGCTATTTCCTTGCCGTTGGCGTAAACTGTCCATGTGAGTTCCGTTTCGGCGTCAAGCGCGGCCTGCTGGTCGAACTGGTAGCGGGGCAGTGAGAATGAGATTTTGCCCGAGAGCGAGGTGCCCGAGAACGAAAGCGACGGCGATGATGATATTGCCGCCGGAGCCGCTGCCGGAGTTTCTTCTTCGGCATGGGCTATGAACATGCCGCATATCTGCTCCTCGTTGGTGAGGTCGTAGAGTTTGGTGGCGGCGGCCGTCTTGATGTCGACGGTGTAGAGCGCGTTTTCCGTGTCGGAGTTCACGCACCAGTACATCGTGTCGGTGTCGGTGTCGATTGCCGCGTCGGCAAGGTATTTTGTCTCGATGCCTGTGCTTCCCACGAGGGTCATGGCGCCGGTGTTGAGGTCTACGGTGTAGAGGTCGCCCTGGCGTGTGATGGCATAGAGGGTGTTGTCGGACGAGAACGCGCTGCCGGCCCACACCTTGTCGGTGTCGATTTCAGCGATGGTGCGCTTGATTCCGAAATACTGATAGTTGTATTCGCAGAATACGTAGCCGTTGCGGTCGGCGTTTACGAAGCAGCCGAAAGCCTGGTCGCGGGCGGGCGAATAGGCCATGGTGGTGGCCACCTTCGTGATGTCGCTGGTGTAACTGTCGTATGCCGACCAGTCGCCGTTCATCTCGTAGTTTATGGTCTTGATTTCCTCAAAGCCCATGGCCTCGCGGTACTGTGTTACATAGTAGTAGCCGTCGGACGCTGCCATACCGCCGCCGGTGGCGAATACCAGGTTGGCGTTTTCGTTTAGACGCTGAGGGGCCCACGAGTCGGTGGTGTAACTCCACATGCCGGTGATGTGGTCGGGTGATACGACGCATCCCACGATGTGGATTTTCGAGGGGTCGGAGTTGTCGACACCGGTTATCCGCATGGGGCCGGACTGTGCCGGTGCAAGTGCTGCCGTGCCGGAAAGCGAGAATGAGTCGCCGGCATTTGCGGCGGTGCCGGCACGAAGCCCGAGCAAGTCGGCCACGGGCCGAGGGGCCAATGGCGCCGCCATGGCTGCGGCTGTGATGGCCGCGCCGATTGCAGTGGTAAGAAGTTTTTTCATTTGAAGTAAGTAATGAGAAATGATGATTGGTTGCAAAATTATAACAAAATGAATTAATTTCAATGTTTTTGTATGATAATTGTGACAAAAAATATCAAAATTGCAAAATATGCTTAAAAAGTGTGTATATTACATACTTGTTGTTGTGTATATGGGCAAAATGATGTTATATTGCGAAAATAATTGGAAAAATGTTTGTGAAATTAAATTTTGTGTGTAATTTTGCGCAAATTTAAGTATAATTTTTTGTCATCAATAATAGAAAAATCAACTATTGCTTATGAAAAAACTTTACACATCGCTTTTGAACGTTGTCGTGGCCGTCGTCGCTTTGGCTCTGCCGTCGGTGGCCCGTTCGGAAGCGCCGGCCGGCTTCAAGGCCTATGAGTACTCCGACGTTACGGTCGACCCCAAGCAGGGGGCGGTGACCGAACTTTTGTCGTTCAACTTCTGGTTCCATGATTTTTCATGGGGCGCTGACTACAACTACACGAAAACCATCACGCTTGTCAGCGACGCCACCGGCCAAGTCGTGGCATCGGGACGTCCGGCCGACGCCCTGTCGGGCTCTACTGCCGACGGCTCTGTGTCGCTCGACAGCCGCATCACCGAGCCCGGCTCTTATACTCTCATCGTGCCCGAGGGCGCTTTCTACGACCTCCTTACCGACGACGACTGCCCCGAATACAAATTCGCCTACTATATCGAGGGCGAGCAGGGCGGCGACACGCCCGTCGACCCTGTGGATCCGGGCGAGTTTAAGCCTTATGAGTACGACGATGTGGGCGTGAAGCCCGCGCAGGGCACTTATGGCGTGTTGCAGCATTTCGACTTTGAATTCGACCTCTTCCTCGTCGACGGCAATCCTACGAAATTGATTACGTTTGTCAATGACGCCACCGGTGAGGTTGTGGCTTCTGCTCCGGGCAAAGGCGGCAGCGGCCTCTACGACGGCTATGTGGAGTTTGCCGAGCCTATCACGGCGGCCGGACGTTACACTCTTGTCGTGCCCGCCGGCGCATTTTCTGATGTCTACGACGATGAGAATCCCGAATATAAGTTTGCCTATATCCTCGACGGCTCCGGCTCCGGCGTCATAGAGGAACCCGAATATGTCACGGCAACTCCCGTTTCCGGCGCGACGGTTTCCAAACTCGACAAAATCGAACTTACCTTCGATATCGATTACGACACCTACCCCATCTCGCCCGCCTACCACGACCCCAAGGGTCCGATTGTGGCTAAAAATGCTGCCGGCGACCAGGTTGCCACCGGTTCTGTCGCCCGCGGCTCGGAGGCTCACATCATGGTGCTCACGTTGTCGGAAGCCATCACCGAGGCCGGAGAATACACCGTTGAGGTGCCCGCCCGCAATATTATCCTCGAAGGCACCGACGAGACTCGCTACAACCGCTCATTCTCGCTCTCCTATACAGTCGAGCCATTCAAGCCCATTGAAAACAAGGGCGTCTCTATTAAGCCTGCCCAAGGCGAGGTGTCGGCCCTTACTGCCTTCACTGTCACTTTCGACGACATACAGTTTGTCGAAGTCAACGGCAACTTCAAGGCCCGTCTCATCTCCAAGGCTTCCGGCGAGGAGGTTTCCTCTGCCAAGGTGCGCTATGGCGCCCGCACATGGGATGCCGATGTGGAACTCGACACACCCGTCACCGAAGCCGGTGAATATATCCTCGTGTGTGAGGAGAATCTTTTCTACGACGGCATGACCGACGAGGATTTCCCCGAATACCGCTTCGCCTACATTGTCGACGGCTCCGGCGTGATACCTTACGAGCCCGAAGTGATATATTCCGATCCCGAGGAAAATGTTGCCGTAGGCCAACTTGACGAAATAGTCCTTACCTTCGACAACGTGGCCAATGCTTACCGCAATAACGAAGTGCTCGCCGGCATCTCCGTGCTCGACGCTTCCGGCAACGCCGTGGCAGCATGCACATTCTTCTATGATTCAAGCACCATGTCGGGAAATGAGATAGGCATCCGCCTAAGCGAGCCCGTCACAGCCGACGGAACATACACCATCACTCTTCCGCGTCGTGCCTTCACCCTCGGCAATGCCTTGTCAGACGACAGGTTCAGTAATGCCACAACCCTGACCTATCTTGTCGACTCGTCGCTGTCGATAGGCTCGGTGGCTGTTGATGCCGACGCCAACGTCCGCTACTTCGACCTGCAAGGCCGCACGCTTGCCGCACCCGCCCGCGGTCAGGTAGTGATTCGGGTCACAGGCGACAAAGCCACAAAAATACGGTATTAAAAGAATCCGGTATTAAAATAGATGAATAAAGGCAACCGGCCGGCTGTGTGATTGCAGTCGGCCGGTTTGCCATATCTTTGTCTGAAATTATTTTTCAGACAGGAGAACAGGAGGGACAGGAGAAAATAAATAATTCGTGAAATTTGTGGTTAATTTGTGGTTAAAAAGACAGGAGAACAGGAGAAACAGGAGAGAAAAATAAATTTGTGAAATCCGTGAAATCCGTGAAATTTGTGGTTAAAAAAAGAGCGCGATACGCGCTCTTTGCTTATGTCTTTTTGTATTTGGGCAGGGTGAAGGTGAATTGCAGGCCCGAGGGCTGCCGGTTGTCAACCTCGATGGTTCCGGAAAACGATTCGATGGTCACTTTCACGATGGCGAGGCCAAGGCCCGTGCCGCCGGCATTGCGGGCGCGTCCGGCATTCACGCGGTAGAAGCGGTCGAACAGGTGAGGAAGATGCTCGGGCGGCACGCCGATGCCGTTGTCGTAGAAACGGAAACGGTAGAAATCCTCGTCCTCGTCGATATATTCGAGCACACACTCCGTGCCTTGTGAGTAAAGCATGGCATTTCGGGTAAGATTCGAGATCACGCCGGTGAGAAGGGCCTCGTTGGCAAACACCTCGCAGTTGAGCGGAACATCGAATGAGAATGTCATCTTGCCCTCGAAAAGGTTCGACTCCTCAAAATCATTGGAAAGCGTGAAGATAAGGTCGTGGAAATTGACGTCGGTTACGTTTATCAGTTTTTCCCCGTTGTCGAGTTTCGTAATGGCCGTGATGTCGGAGATAAGGGCGATGAGGCGGTTGACGTTCTCCTGCGTCTTGTGCATGAATCGGTCGCGTGTCTCGCTGTCCATGTCGGGCGTGTCGATTATAGTGTCGACATAGCCCTTGATGATTCCGATGGGCGTTTTGAGTTCGTGATTGATATTCGAGGTGAGGTCGCGCTTTATCCTCGACTTTTCCTCGATGGCATGCAGGGCCACGCGGTGCTCGCGCTCGCGCCGGTTCATTTCCGAAAGGCGTTGGGCATATATCTTCACGATTTGCCGGGAAATGTCGCCGAGTTCATCGTGTGGGAAACTGTCGCTGTCGAGATTGAGGCCTTCGGAGGAGGGGTCGGATGCTGCGCGGGCAAAGTCGCCGAGCAGGCGGATGTTGCGGCCTACATACAGGCTCGATATATATGTGAGGATAGTGGCTACGAGACCCACTATTATAAATATGAACCACATGTTGCGCGCCTTCTGGCTTATCGTCTCGGCAAGTTTCTTGGTGTAAGGCAGAAAAACATACACCACTTCCTCCTGCTGCGGCGTGAAAGCCGAGTAGTAGAGGCAGTCCATCGGGGTGCCGTCGGTGCTGTTGTTGATGTGTATCACGCCCTTGCGCCCTTCGAGTTGCGAGGGGTGGAAGAGTATCACGGGCCCGCGCCGGGAGATTACTTTGTTTGTGGCCGTGTCGCGTATCACAATCGACAGTTCGTCATAGTCGTGGGCGCGCGCGTAGAACCGGTTCATGAAGTCCATGAACGGCTCGGGGTCGATATTTGTCTCGAAAGCCTCGACGATACGTCCGGCTATGCTTTTGAGCTGGTCGATGGCCATCTGCTTGCGTGTCTCCTCGACGCGCGACACTTGAAACCATGCCATACCTATGATAGTGATCCAGAGCGTGAGCGCCATGGGGATGAACAGGCGCCATTGATAACTGATACGCCTGTTTTTAATCAGATTCCTTGAATCCATATCCGAACCCGAGACGGGTTATGATGTTGTTGCCGTATTCTCCGAGTTTCTTGCGCAGGCGTGTGATGTTGGTGTCGATTGTGCGGTTCGAAACAAACACGTCCGACGACCACACCGACTGGATTATTTCCTCGCGGGAGTAAATGCGGTTGCGGTGCGTGAGGAAAAACAGCATGAGTTCAAATTCGGTGCGGGTCAGGGGCACCGGTTTCTCATCGATATAGCACTCCTTCTCGTTCTGGTCGATGCGGATGGTGCGGTATGTCACATCCGGAAGATAGGTCGAGAGGTCGTTGCCGTCGCGGAATGCTTTCGGCATGTACGAGGCCGAGCGGCGCAGCACGGCGCGGACGCGCGCGAGCACTTCGGGGATGACAAACGGTTTGGTTATGTAGTCGTCGCCTCCAATATTAAGCCCTGTCACCTTGTCGTCCTCGCCATTGAGCGCAGAGCAGAAAATTATCGGATGCTGCTCAGTTGACGAAGTCGCGCGCAAACGCTGCACGAAATCGTAGCCGCTCAGACCCTCCATCATAATATCCACTATGAACAGTTGATATTTTGTAAGGTCCAGTTCCAAGGCATCGACTGCCGAATAGGCACAGTCAACGGAATATCCTTCTTTTTCAAGATTGAATTTCAGGATGTCACACAATGATTCTTCGTCGTCGACAACTAATATTTTGGCGTTCATTATAATTCTCCTTTGGTTTGATGCGGTGCGAAATTACAAAATAATTGTTTGAATTATTGTTAATAAAGGTTAAATCAAACGATTTTGTAACACTTCTGTTGCCACAGTGTAACCCGCATTTTCACCACAACAATTTTCAAGCAGTATTTGTTTCCGGCCCGGATTAGCGAAATCGCGTGAAATGAATAATTATTCGGTTAAATATAGTTAAAATCTGTTAAATAATGGGGGGGTAGATTTTATTCGTAAATTTGTAGTCGGTTTTGAGGCCGATAGCATTAGGCCTCCGACGATTATATCATTCGAACTTTCATTTAGATTTAGACAAAACAAATTACTGCTGTCCTTCACGCCGCATTCCGGGCCTGACGCCCGTCGTGCTGTTGCGTTCTCCTATGTATATAATGCGCAAGCGCATTATGCTTTCACTTGTAGAAAAACCAAATTACCTTATCATGAAAATAAAAATTACTAATTTTCTTGTCTTGCTCGGACTTATGCTCACAGGCGTACTGCCTTCCGCAGCCTGGACAATCTACTATCGTCCGCAGGGGCATGCCCTGACCGACGCGTCGCTCTACCTTTACAAGGCCGACACAAAAGAAGACAATGCTGTATGGCCCGGATGGAGCCTGCAATTGCAGGACAACAACATCTTCTCCTGCACGAAAGTCGACGGTGAGGACAATGTCTACCGTATTTATTCGACTGACGCTCCCCTGAAAGGTGGCGCTTTCACCAACATTATCTTCTCGCGCACAATCGGCGACACGCGAGTACAGTCGGCCGAGCCCGCTTTCAAAGACGGCTACATCTACACATGGGACGGAAATAGCACATCCGGCCTGGATCAGGAGGTTTACTCCGGTGCCGTCTACACTCTCGTCGGAAATTTCAACGACTGGGATCTCGACGATGATACTTACCGCCTCAATTACGAAAACGGCAAATTTGTGTTCCGCGGAGCCATTTCCCACACCGAGAACCTGCAATTCAAGGTGGTGCGCGACCATAAGGAATGGTGCCTGGGATACGCCGACAATAAAATCAACCACAACGCCGGATCCGACCTTGTTGTGTCAAAAGGCTCAAACAGCAACATCGTGCTCAGCCGCACCGGTTTCGACCAGGTGGAGATTTCGATGAATGTTGACGATTCCTCGCTTTACATCAATGTTCCTAAGGAACTCTATATCTTCGGCGATCCCGCAGGCGACTGGAACGTGGAAAAACCCGTGAAGATGGGTGCCGACGGCATTTATTCGTATACCTATATATATAAAGGTGACTCATATTTCCGTTTCCGCTACAACGGCAAATATTATGTGGCAAGTACAGATGGCGCTCTGGTGCTTGGAAAAGACAATGCGTACAACAATCCGGCTCAGGGTCCCAGCAATGGCCTTGCATTCCGTGTGGGTGCCACAGGCATGCGCCAAGTCACAATCTATTTTGAGCCCAGCGCCGACGGCTCTGTGATTTCCCGCCTCTACTCCGAGACAGGACCTGCCCGCAACGAGAATCTTCCCGCCGATGTGGCATATGCCGAACTTAACGTGATGCCTCGCCTCGTGCGCCTCGCCGGCGGCAACTGGAACGCATGGAAGGCCGATGAGCCTATCGTCTACATCAAGGCCAACTATCTCAACAACAACGTCCTCGTGCC
>CANRZQ010000029.1 GCA_947644475.1 uncultured Muribaculaceae bacterium | reverse complement strand
CTTTGATGCTGACGGCTGCCATGACAGCTGGCGGTTCTTTCGCCGCTTTCGCTGAGCAAGCTCCGCAGACTCAGAGCCAGGGCGCGACCACTATCACAGGTACCGTCCTCGACGAAAACAACGAGCCGGTTATCGGCGCCAACGTTGCTCTCAAAGGTGCCAAAGGCACTGCCGTCAACACCGACTTCAACGGTAACTTCACCATCCGTGTCACCCCGGGCGCTCCCCTGTTGGTGAACTACGTCGGCTACAAGACTGCCGAAGTGAAGGCCGCACCCAGCATGACCGTTTATCTCCAGCCCACCACCGAACAACTCGAGCAGCTCGTAGTTGTAGGTTACGGCACACAGAAAAAAGCAAACCTCACCGGCGCCGTGGCCACTGTCGACGTGGCCCGCGTAATGGACTCCCGCCCCCAGACCGATGTCGTTAAGGCTCTGCAAGGCGCAGTTCCCGGCCTTACCATCACAACAGGTGACGGTGGTGTCGACGTTACTTCCACAATCAAAATCCGCGGTACAGGTACTCTCTCCAACGACCAGACCTCTAACCCGCTTATCGTGGTTGACGGTGTGCCTGTCGACGACCTGTCGTTTGTCAACCCCGACGACATCGCCGACATCTCCGTCCTCAAAGACGCTTCGTCCGCAGCCATCTACGGTACTCGCGCAGCCTTCGGTGTGATCCTCATCACCACCAAGACTCCGAACACCCAGGACCGCGTTTCCGTGAAATATACCAACAACTTCGGCTGGAGCCAGGCTACCAAACTCCCCGACTTTGCCGACGTGCCCTCGCAGTTGCGCGCAGGCATCCAGGTTACCGACCGCGACGGTGGCGAAGCCGGATTCTTCGGCATGAACTTCGCTCCCCTGCTCCCCTACGCCGAGGCTTGGGCCAAGCAGAACACCGGCAAGGCAGGCCACCGCGTGATGCGCCCCTTCAAGAGCTGGGACGACGTGGGCGACTACTACTGGGACGCCGACAACAAAGTCAACCTCTACTATGCCGACTGGGACGTTGCAGGCATCCTCTACAACAATGCCGCTCCCTCGCAGAAGCATAATGTAAGCCTCGAAGGCCGCTCGGGCAAAACTTCCTACCGTACATCTTTCGGTTACGACGACCGTCAGGACCTCATGGAATACAACCCCGACAAGATGAAACGCTACACCGCCAACGTGATGATCAACACCGAGATTTTCGACTGGCTGCGTGCAGGTGTACGCTTCAACTACGCAAAACGCGACTACCAGACACACTACACTCCCGCAGCCGGCCGCTACAACAACATCTGGCGCTGGGGTTCGTTCTGGACAGTTCTCGGCCAGCGCGTCGACAACGAAGGCGACACCTACGAATACCGCACAATCGCTTCCCGCGAGCAAGCCGGCAACGACCGCCGCATCACCGACGACACCAAACTCCAAGCCTGGTTAGACGCCGACATTATTCCCGGCCTCACCCTCCACGCCGACTACACATACGATACACAGTCGTTCAACCGCACACGTGTCTACAACCCCATCTACTCATGGGATACATGGACACAGATCACCAACTCCTATCCTTTGGGTTACTTCGTTGCCAACCAGAACAACACCGAAGTTTACCAGTACAACACCAAAATGAGCATGTGGAACACCAACGTCTACGCCACCTATGCCAAGACGTTTGCCAACGCCCACAACCTCAAAGTGATGGTCGGCGGTACTGCTGAAAAGCACGACTACGACAACTTCTGGGTTGGCCGAGACATCATGATGAACAACGACCTTCCCTACCTGGGCCTCACCACCGGTGGCGACGACGGCACAGCTGTTTATCTTGACACCACGCTTACCCACCGCGCCACAGCCGGTTTCTTCGGCCGTGTGAACTACGACTACAAAGGCATCTATCTCTTTGAAGCCAACATCCGCCGCGACGGTTCGTCAAGTTTCCCCGCCGACGACCAATGGGCATGGTTCCCCTCGTTCTCCGCAGGCTACCGCTTCACCGAAGAACCCTACTTCCAGCCTATCAAGGCAACAAACATCATCACAAACGGTAAGATCCGCGCTTCTTACGGCCATATCGGCAACGAAGCCGTGGGCGACTACCGCTTCCTCTCAACTATCAACAACCTCGTAAGTTCCAACGTACACTGGCTCAACTCCGGCGGCACAAAAGTCGGCATGATGACAACCCCAACCCTCGTATCCAGCAACCTCACTTGGGAACGTGTAATCACCACAGACGTAGGTCTTGACCTCGGCTTCTTCAACAACTCGCTCAACCTCACATTCGACTGGTTCCAGCGCGACACCAAAGACATGCTTGCTCCCGCCAACGAAATGCCCGCTACCCTTGGTGCAAACGCTCCCTACGTAAACGCCGGCCACCTCCGCACCCGCGGCTGGGAACTCGGACTTGGATGGAACCACTCCTTCGGCGACGCTGATGTATATGCCAACTTCAACATTTACGATGGCACAACAAAAGTTGTGAACTACAACACCCGCACCAACCTCATCTCCGGCTTCTATACCGGCATGACCTACGGCGAAATCTGGGGCTTCGAGACAGAACGCTATTTCGAAGAATCCGACTTCACCGGTTACGATTCCGCTAAAAAATCTTGGACATATGCACCCGGCGTAGCCGACCAAAGCGGCCTTACCAACGACGGCTTCCACTACGGCCCCGGCGATATCAAATTCAAAGATCTTGATGGCAACGGCGTAATCGACGGTGGCAAAGGAACAGCCGAAGACCACGGCGACCTCAAAGTAATCGGTAACGCTACTCCTCGCTACGAATACTCCTTCCGCTTGGGCGGTGCATGGAAAGGCTTCGACCTCGACATGTTCTTCCAAGGCGTGGGCAAACGCGACATGTGGACAACCGGCGGCTTCATCATCCCCTACGCCAACAACGACGACGTAATCTACGCCAACCAAATGGACTACAACCAGCAGATTTACAACGCCGACGGCACTGTAACCTGCATCGTGAACCAAAACGCCGCATATCCTGCCCTCTATGGCTCCAACGCCGGCGCAGGTACTGTTTCCGGCCTCGACACCGGTCGTCACAACTTCTATCCCCAGAGCAAATATCTGATGAATATGGCTTATCTGCGCTTCAAGACCCTCACCGTGGGCTACACCCTCCCCGTTGAGCTCACACGCAAGGCCCTCATCCAAAAAGCCCGCATCTACTTCTCGGCCGACAACCTCTGCTTCCTTTACGACGGTATGCGCAAATACCCCCTCGATCCCGAAATCGGTTCGCAGTGGGCAAAAGGCATCAACCAGACAGGCGCACAAGGCGAAGCCAACGGCAACTCAAACGGTTACTTTGGCCGTCGTGCCCCGATCAGCCGCACATTCTCGTTCGGTCTTCAGGTTACATTCTAAACTCTTAAACAGACTAATATGAAAAAATCAATTATATTCGGATCGTTGGCATTGGCCGGCATCGCATTCACCGGTTGCGATGACTTCCTTGACGACAACCGTAATCCGTTGACCAGCGAAGTAAACACTCCGGCTTTCTGGAACAACGAAACAAACGTGCAGAATGAGGCAAACCTCTTCTACAATTCTATCATAGGTTACGGCAACTATTGCTCGAGAGTATCCTCGACAACCACTTCCGGCCAGGGCGAATTCTACTTCAAGACCCTTTCCGACGACCAAGTCGGCCGCACATGGGACCTGCAAAACTGGGCCAATACAAACGTGCCAGCATCATCTGCCTCATGGTCTGATCCTTACTACAACATCCGCCAGGCCATGTATATCATCGAAGGCTTGAAAACCTCAACCCTCGATGAGGCCACAAAGAACCACTACACCGCTATCGCACGTCTCAACCGCGCATTGCAGACATTCGACCTCGTAAAGAAATACGGCAACGTATTCTGGGTTGACCAACTGCTCACCATCAATGATGATGGATTCCTTTACAGCGCTCCCACCGACCGCGACATCGTGATGGACAATGTTCTCGCCGACCTCGACTTCGCCATCGCAAATATCAAGAACGAATCCGGCAAATTCGAATTCAGCAAGGATATGGCCCGCGCAGCAAAGGCCGAAATCTGCCTCTTTGAAGGTACTTATTGCAAATACCGCACCGAAGCCGAAAACGGCAAAAAGGCCGATGAAATCCGTGCCAAGAAATATCTTGAAGAATGTGTAAAGGCTTGCGAGCCCCTCATGAACCGCTACACCCTTACACCCAACTACCTCGACATCTACCAGACAACCGATGTTGGCGCGTTTGGCAAGGTTAGCGAAATCATCTTCGGCAAGGCATTCAAGGTGAATATCATGATGCACCAGCTCGTGGCCTACACCTGCTCGTCGACCGAAATCATGGGTATCTCCAAAGACGCTTTCGACTCTTACCTTTTCAAAGACGGCAAACCCCTCGCCCTTACATCATGCAACAAAACCGACCTTGGCGTGCTCAACACTGTCGACTCCGTGCTCTCGATTCAGAACCTTCTCGATGTACGCGACGAACGCCTCGCCAAAACAACCGACCCCTACGCCTATGTCAATCATCTGAAATGGGCCCGCGCCGGTGCTGCTGAAATGGTATCTACAACCGGCTACGGTGTAGCCAAGTACGACAACATTACCGTACCTCTCTACAACCGTCAGACAATCGGCCAAAACTACACTTGCGGTCCTATCTACTGGCTCTCTGCCGTATATTGCGAATTTGCCGAAGCAAAGGCTGAACTCGGAACCCTCAGCGACGCCGACCTTAACAACTCGCTCAACAAACTTTACGAACGCGCAGGCCTGCCCGCGCAGACTGTGGCTTCGCTCTCCAGCATGAACGACCCGGCCAACAATATGAACGTAAATTCGCTCATTTGGGAAGTACGCCGCTGCCGCCGCTGCGAACTTATCATGGACCGCGACTTCCGCTACTGGGACCTTATCCGCTGGCATCAGCTCGAACTCCTCGACAACACCAAATACCCCAATGTGTTCCTCGGTGCTAATTTCAGCAACACATTCCTCTTTACCGAAGACAAGTTCATAAACGAAAAAGACGCTGTGAAACTCAACTCCGAAGGCTATAAAGACGGTGGTCTTGGCGACCGTGTATACGACAAGAAGTACTACTTCTATCCCATCCCCTCCGGACAGATTGCCCTCAACGACAAAATCAAACAGAACCCCGGATGGTAATCATCTGACAACTGTCTGAAAATAACGACGCCGCCGATGCTCGATTGCATCGGCGGCGTTTATTTTGCAGGAAGAGGGTGTGTCAAAAAGGACGTTTATGCTGAGATTGTAGGGCCGCACGGCCCTACTGTTTGGCACTTTTACACACCATCATTATAATGTCACAAGCCGGAGGCTTGTGTTCCTATTTGTAGATGTAGATGCCGCGCAGGCGGAAGGCCTCGATGAGGTTATATTCCATGGCCTCGCGGTAGTAGCCGATCATGTGGCCAATCCAGTCGTTGTCGGTGGTGGCTCCGGAGCGGGTGGCGTTGTAACGCTGCACTTCGAGGTCGTAGCCCAGGAGATCGGTAGCCACGTCGGGGTTGTAGCCGTTGCGGTGGATGAGGAGCGAGATGGGCTGCTTGGGCTTGTGGTCGTTATGCTCACGTGGCACGCCCACGGCAAGGCCGCATATCACGATAACACGGTCGGGCAGGCCGAGCAATTCGGAAATGGCCTTGGGATTGACCGTGCGGGCATATCCGACGGGACATGTGCCGAGGCCGAGCGACTCGGCGGCGGTGATGGCGTTCATCATGGCCAAGACGGCATCTACGGCGCCGACTGTATAACCGTCGAGCGTGTTATAGAAAGCGGGCATCTCGATGCCTTTTGCCTTTGCGCCTTCACAAATCTTGTAATAGTCGAGGCAGAACACGAAGAAGTGTGAGCAGGTCTTTATCTGTTTCTGGCCGGTCAAGGCATAAAGCTGCTCTTTGAGTTTTTGGTCGTCGACGTCGATTACGGAGAACTGCTGTCCGTTGTAACTTGTGGGGGTATTTGCGATTGACTGATAGATGAATTCCACCTGCTCGGGCGTAAGGGCCTCGCGCTCGTATCTGCGACACGACACGCGGTCGAGAATTGTATCTTTTACTGATTTCATAAGTAGATTGCTGAAACGTTGATTTATTATGGGAACACCGGCAGGAGCGAAAAAGTTTATTTCGCGCCCCGAAATCACATTGCATGGACGCAATGCAAGCATTTTCCGTGACGCTGCGCTTGGCTCGAACCATCATGAACTATGAAAGAACCAAAAAGAACCATCTTTTATTTCGCTAAATTCGATTATTGTGCTTGCCTCTCCCCAAAAAACAGATATTCCCCCGATGGTTCGTTCATGGGTCTTGATGGTTGCGGCACGGCGCAGCCCGGCGGACGCACGAGCCGTGCGTCCTTACACTCGAAACATTAACTATGTATCCGCAACACTATAATGTGTGCTGTATCAATCTTTTTTGGGGGCGAGAAGGGCGCGGTAGCGGGCCGGATCGAGGAGGGCGGCGGCAGCGGCGTCGAGGTCGGAGTCGGTGCGGAGGGCACGCATCACGCGGGCGCCGTCGTCGTAGTAGCGGGCTGAGATTTCGTCGTCGAGGAGGTCGCGGAGGTCGGCGGCATTGAAATCGAGGTCACGGCTGAGGTCGTGTTTCAGCATTGATTCGAGGAGATCGAACTGGGCTGCTACCGAATCGGTCATGTATCCTTCGAGTTCGGCGGCTTCGCGGAGGTATTTCATTCCGGACTCGCACATGCGGTCGTATTTGAACCGGCCGGGGTCGATGAAATTTTTAAAGTCGGCATATATGGAGTCGGTAATCTCGAAACGTGTGGCGGGCGCGATTGAGTCGCCTTGGCGGGCGCGGAAACGGTTGGCGTAGTCGTAAGCCCAGAAGTCGGCAATAACGTTGTACATCAACCGGTTCATTTCCTTTGCCTTGACTGTGATGTCGGGGGTGATGCCTCCGCCGTCGCGCACCTCGCGTCCGGCCATGGTGTGATAAACGTTGGTAAGAGAGTCGGGGATGCGTGTGACGCGGCCGTTTTCGTCGCGGTGGCTGTAATCGATGGCCTGGATAAGGCGTCCTGAGGGGATGTAATAGCGTGCGACGGTGACTTTCAACAGGCCGTTGTAGGGCAATGGGCGCGACGACTGCACGAGGCCTTTGCCATAGGAGCGGTTGCCCACGACGATGGCGCGGTCGAGGTCCTGCAAGGCTCCGGCCACGATTTCAGACGACGAGGCGGTGTTTTCGTTGATGAGCACGGCGAGGGGAATGTCCATGTCGAGTGGCTGCTGGGTGGTCTTGTATATCTTTTCGTTTTCCTTGCCGCGATAGCGTGTGCGCACCACTTCGGTGCCTTTTGGCACAAAGAGGCCTACGATGTGCGTGGCGCTCTCGAGGAGGCCGCCGCCATTGTCGCGGAGGTCGAGCACGATGGCGCGCAGGCGCGGGTCTTTTTTAAGGGCGATTACAGCGTTTTTCACTTCCGAGGCACTGTTGGTGTCGAATGTGGTGAGGCGTATGTAGCCGATTGAGTCGCGCACGATGCCATAGTAGGGCACGGAATTTGTGCGTATCTGGCCGCGTGTAATCTCGAAATCGAGAATGGAGTCGGCTACATACGGACGCTCTACGGTGAGGCGCACTTTTGAGCCTGCCTGGCCTTTTAGCCGGGCCGACGCCTGCTGGGTGGTGTAGCCCCGGGGGAGTGTGTCGCCGTCGATAGCGACGATGCGGTCGCCGAAACGGAGGCCGGCCTTTCGTGCGGGGGAGTTCCATTGCGGCTCGGAGAGTTCGACACGTCCGTTGCGCTGCATTATCACCGAGCCGATGCCGCTGTACTCGCCTGTGGAGAGCACACGCAGGTTATCGAGTTCGTCTTCGGGATAATATTCAGTGTAGGGGTCGATCTGGCCGAGCATGGCGTCGATGGCGTTGCGTATCGACTTTGTGGCGTCGATAGAGTCGACATAGTTTGTCTGCAATTCCTTATACAGGGAATTGAATATGTTGAGGTTCTGCTTAATCTCGGTCTTGTTGCTCGCTGCCTGAGCCGCGGCACCGGCCATTACTGTTGCGGCTACCGCGCCGAGCAATATTGCAAAGATACGTTTCATCGTGGTTTTATAAAATTTCGAACGGCTAAGTTACGACATTTCGGGGATGTTGCCAACACTCATTACGTTAAAAAATAAAAAACCCGCGCCGACAGCCGGCGCGGGCAGAACAGACTTCCGGGTTTAAAGGGGACCCAAATGTCTTTTCTTTGCTGTTTTATTTCATTCCAAGGGAATTGATGTAGGCTGAGTCGGGCACGCAGTTTTCGAAACGTGCGCTGTCGAGGAATGCGTTGAGGAGGCTGCGCGAGAGAGCCTGGTCGGGGCGGGCGGCGCGGATAGCGAAGTAGTCGCCACGGTCGGCCTCGGAGAAGTCGACGATGCTGTCCCACTGAGCCGGGCGGTTGATGCCGACAAACGACGAGTTGTCGATTTTCTTGTATGGCCAGAATGTATAGCCGATGTTGTTGTCGCGCATTGTTTGGCAGAATTCAGCCTGCCACTCGGGGGTGTTGTGGCCAATCTCGCCCATGTACATGGGAAGGCCTGTCGAGTCGCGGAAGGCGATGAAAGAGCCGATGGCCTCGGGGGTGGGCGCACCTCCGTAGCGGTGGCATGTGTACATTATCTTGTCGTCGAATTTCCAGTCGGAGAATGGACGGAAGTTGCTGTTCCACTGCGAGCCGCCAAGAAGGATGATGTGGTTGTTGTCGACCTCGCGGATTGCAGCGGTGGCGCGCTTGTAGGTGGGCTCGAGCATTGCGTTGAGAGAGTCGACATTGGCGAAATAGGGGGCGATGGGCTCGTTGCAGAGTTCGTAGCCGAGGATTACGGTCTCATTCTTGTACCGGTCGGCAATCTTGCGCCACAGGTCGGCAAACTGCTGCTGCGATGCTTCCGACTCAAAGAGCCAGGGGTAGCCGTAGGAGTCGTCGATATTGTCGCCGGTCTGTCCGCCGGGGGTGTCGTGCATGTCGAGGATGAGGTAGAGGTTGTTGTCGCGGCACCATTCAACTACGGAGTCGACGCGGCGGAAGCCTTCGTTCTCGTCGTTGAGACCCATGAAGTCCTCGTTGGTAAAGATTTTGTAGTTGAAGGGCAGACGGATTGTGTTGGCTCCTGTGGAGGCTATGAATTCGATGTCCTTGCGTGTAATATAGTTGTCTTTGAATCCGGCCCAGAACTCGCGTGCGGCATCCGGTCCGACAAGCTGGCATATCATCTCGTTGATGAAATGGCCGGAGTTAGTTTTCTTGAAACCGAACATATAGCCTTCGGGGTTGAGCCAGTTGCCCAGGTTGGTGCCCATAATGAAAAGTTTGGAACCGTCGGGCTTGATAAGGTCGTGACCCTCGATACGGACAAAAGCGTCGGCTGCGGGAGCCTCCTCGGCAGCCTGCTGGCGGCACGCGGCCATGGCCACAAGCGCTAAGGCAAAAACAAGAAGTTTCTTCATGGATAAATGTGAATGAATTAGGTAAATAGTCAGGATTATAACGATTTTTGCAAATTTACATTTTTTCGGCGTATCCTGCAAAAATTTAGGCTATATTTTTTTGTCATTCGGGTTTATGAACTTAAATTTGCACAGGATATATCGCTCCATGGAAGAATTGATGCAATATGTATGGCAATACCGTCTCTGGCCTGTGCAAGAGATGGTAGCGGTGGACGGCTCGCGCATCAACGTGCTCGACCCCGGCATACATAATCGAGACGCCGGTCCTGATTTTTTCAACGCCAAGGTAGAGATTGGCGGGCGCATATGGGCCGGCAATGTGGAGATACACGTGCGCGCGTCGGACTGGCACCGTCACGGGCATGATTCCGACCCGGCCTACGACACGGTGGTGCTTCATGTGGTGGCAGTGGACGACACGCGGATAACGCGCAAGTGCGGCGGAGATATACCGCAGATGGTGATGCGGTGCGCCCCCGACTTCTCAGAACGGTATAACAAGATAGTGAACAGCCCGTTCCGCGAACTGCCCTGCGCCGGCACTGTGGCCGAACTGCCTTCGGTGATTCTGTCGGACTGGCTCACGGCCCTTGGCTTCGAACGCCTATACGCAAAAGCCGACAGAATAGATGAAATCACCGGGCAATACAACGGCGATGTGGCCTCGGCGCTATATATCACCATTGCCCGCGCCATGGGTTTCGGCACCAACGCCGAGCCTTTCGAGCAGCTGGCCCGGGCCACACCCTTGAAAATAATGTACCGCTACCGCGACTCGCTCACCCGGCTTGAAGCCCTGCTTTTCGGCCAAGCCGGACTTTTGGACGACACCCGGGGCTGCGAATATGCCGTAAAACTCCGCTCGGAATATGATTTCCTGCGCACAAAGCACTCGCTCACGCAATCGCCGAACACAATGTGGAAAATGGCCCGGATGCGCCCGCAAAATTTTCCCCACCGGCGCATATCCGCGCTTGCCCATCTAATCTATCACGGCATCCTCTATTCTTATTATGATATAATAAATGCCCGCGACATAGACTCGCTCAGAAACCTTTTCCGGATATACCTTGAAGGCTTTTTCAGCACACACTATAATTTCACGTCGGAAACGCCGACACCGTCGAGCACCGCGCTGTCGGAAGCGTCGATTGATACATTGATAATAAATGTGGCCATACCCCTGATACATGCCCACAGCCGGCTAAAAGGCGACGCAAGCGCCGAACGGGCAGTGGAAATGCTCTCGGGCATTCGCGCCGAAAACAACAATGTGGTGCGCACCTTCCGCGACGCAGGATTTAAAATAGAAGACGCATTCACATCCCAGGCCGCCATCCATCTGCGCCGCTGCTACTGCGAGCCGCGCAAATGCCTCTACTGCCGCATCGGCCACCGCCTGCTCTCTCAAAGAGTAAAAGCGTGATTATATATGATACACTTTTTAACAAGTTTTAATAACATTTCGCAGTAATTTGCCTGAATTTTCACCTTTATTCAACCTAAATTCCAATTTTATCAAGTATATTTGCACCACGAAATTATCACCATTTGTTTAAATATCTACTCTCCTTGCACACATTTTGTATGTTGTTATTTCTAAATGGAGATTATTCTGTAAGATTTAATTAACATTTTGACACTTTAACAAGATGACAGAACCAAAACCAAGGCGTCAGCGAAGGACAAAGGCAAATATTGTGGCTGCAATCCAACAAGCTGCCGAAGATGAAATCCTGGAAAACGGATTCACATCGTCGTTGGTCACGGGCATAATCAAACGTGCACGAATTGAACCGCAGGTATTTTACAACCGATACCGCGACCTCGACGAGTTTTACGATGCGTACGTAAAAAAATATGACTACTGGCTTTCTGAACTTTTCAAGCAAGTAGAGGCCAAACTCGTTTCGGAAGAAGGCCTTACACAATTGTTGTCGGAATTTGTCTCAAAAATAGCAGCCGATGACATGATGCGCGAGATACTCCGCTGGGAAATCGCGCAGAAGAATGCCACGACCCTGCGCACATCGGCTCTTCGAGAACTCCATGCCACCCCGGTGACAAAAGGCTACACCAAGGAATTTGAAGGCTCCGACATCGACATCATGTGCACCATGGCCCTGATGATTGGCGGCGTGTACTACATAGCCCTGCATCAGAAACTCAGCCCGTTCTACGGCATCGACCTTTCAAATGAAGAAGGCCGGCGCCGGCTTAAATCGGTGCTCAACCGCATTATCCGCAACATCTACGCCGTACGCAATGGCGCTGATGAAAAAGCGGAGATAGCCCGTCGCCTCCGCCTCCACGGGGTGTCGGAAGATATCATCGCTGAATGTGTGATATAGCCTTAACTCTTTTGCATTTCTCTTAGCACGAAAAAAGCATCCCGCTCGGGATGCTTTTTTTTGTTTTGAGAATGTGCGGGAAGAGATAAAACAGGCCGATTACGGCAATTTTGTAGGGGCGTGATAAATCACGCCCAAATCAGATTCGGCAAACAAGATGCTGGCGCGATTTATCGCGCCCCTACACCACGGTCGGCATTATCGAACGCTCCGGCAGGCTCTTATTCTTCCTCTTTCTTTTTGCGGCGGAGGAAATTGAACATGTTGTCGAAATCACGGCGATACATGATGCCCACGCCTTGGGTTGTGGCGGCGGTGCGCAGATAGTAGTTCTGGTCGTTGTACCGATTGTAGGCTTTCAGGCGCCATGAGCCTTTGCGGTTGAGGAGATATTCGATGTCGAAGTCGCCGACAAACTGGTTGGTGTTGAGAGTCTTGTCGCGGTAGCCGAAGTTGCCGTTGAACAGGAGCCTGTTGTTGAGCAGTGTCGACTGGAGCGTGAGGTCAACCTCCACGTCGGAGAAGTCGCCGCGGTCGGAGCGCAAGTTAGGAGCGATCGACCAGTTTTCCGACAGTTTGCCAAGCATCGACGAAAGTTGCGACGCGATTGTCGACGATGCTACAGAGAACAGTTCGTTGCCCTTGGTAGTGGATGCCATATAGTCGGGCGTATAGAACCGGTTGAGGGCCAGGAGATAGATAATCTGGCGGTTCATCATTTCCTCGGTGGAGACGATTGAGCGTACCTTTCGGTAGGTGTCGGATGTAAGCGTCGGGAATTCGAGGTCGAACGTTATGTCGGGCTGGCGCATGTCGCCTGTCACTTGCAGCAGGGCGTTTACGGGCACGTTGGTGCGGTTGAGGTCCTTGTCCTGCAAGAACGACTCGTCGAGGTCGGACAGATTGGCGTTGACTGAATATACGGCGTTGATGGCAAGATTTGCAGAATAAGGGTCGCCTGTGAAAGTAATCGAGGAGCCTTCACGGATAGTGAAATCCTTGAGAATGATGTCCTGGAGCGTGAAATTGTAGGAGCCTCGGTCGAGCGTGTAGGTGCCGTACATGCGCAGGTCGTTGTTTATCGACCCGTAGGTAAGCCTCAGGTTGCCGCTTCCGTTGGCTTTTATGCGGTCGCCGCCGATAGGGTCCATCACGATTGTCATCTGCGCGTCGGGGGTAATGTCCATCTGCAAGTCCATGTTATAGGCTGTGGGAGTTTCCACAACGAGCGAATCGGCGCGGGCAAGCAGGACTACGTCGGGATCGATCTCGGTGATTGAATCGGTGACAGCCACGGGCGTCACATCTCGGAAGGTGATGAACGAGTATTCGCCGGCCTCCTCTGTGTCGGATAGGACAAAAGTGAATGTGGAGTTGGGTGCCGACGACATGTTCACGCCAATATCCACTACTCCCGGACGGCCTGACACATGGGCCGAACCGTTGCCAAATATACGCCCGTACCAGTCGGGCGACAACTTGGAATTTACGTCGTAGGCAAGGAAGTTGCGTGCATCGGTCACCGCAAATTCAAAAGTGGGGTCGTGGAAGAACACGTGGTCGACATATCCGTTGAGACGGGCCGGATTACCGTATATGTCGCGGATGGTGATGTCTTTGAGCGCAATATGGCCGGGGGTGATGTGCAGTGAGTCGGAGGCTGTGTACCATGTATTGGTGAAGTCGAGTTTCAACTGCAACGAGTCGGCATAAATGTCGCCTTCGAGGTCGATATATTTAAACGTGCCATAGAGATGGGCGCGGCCGGAGGCATAGCCCTTGACATCGGAAGCGAATGCCTCCATGAAAGGCTTCATGAAGCCCACTTTCACGCGGTCGGCCTCAAAAGTGATGTCGAGTTGCTCGGTGGCCGGGGTGATTGTGCCGAAGATATGCGACCGGCGGCCGTCGCTCTGGTGCACGTCGGCATCGAGCGAGAAAGCCTTTTCGTCGGGCAGGAACTCTACGGCCACGTCGGCGTCGCCGAGGGTACAGCGGTTGTAGCCGATGTCGCGCACATGGAGGCTTGTCGACGAAATCTGCGGAGCATCAGAAAAAAGAGCCCGCGCGGTAAGGTTGCCGGTGGCAGAGCCGGAAATAAGGGCCTTGTCTATCTGGAGCGTCTCGAATATATCGAGCAGGTGTATGTCTTTGAGGTCGACACTTAGCACATCATCGGGCGAGGCCGAAGCCCGCCCATTAACCAATATCTTTTGGTCGGTGGTGGACAAGGCGAAACGGTCGACAGACAGCAGCCCGGGCCTCCAGGATATGACCGACGGCTTTATTTCCCATGTGTCCGACCCGAAATTTATTTCGCCGGGATGGAAATTGACGGTGGCGGCGACGCCTCCGTCGGGGTCGGGAAGCACTGTTGAGCCGAAACTAATCTTTCCGTTGATGGGTATCTTACGGCGTATCTCCCAATCTATGCCGGTATTGCCGACCGAGCCCTCAGCAACGTGGTTGGCCACAATGGTCATAGGGCCTTTCTGCGTGGGGAATTCGGTTGTGGCGTAGATATAGGCCCTGCCGCTGTCGCCGGCATTGAGCGAGGCCGACACAAGGGTGTTCTCAACATGTTTCTTCCCCTGGAGCAGCCACGGCGCGTCGGCCATCACCGATGCCGTGTGCCTTGGCAAAGAGAACTCGCCCGTAACAGAAACCGGCACGACCGGCTTTGCCGGAAGCCCGAAAAAGTCGCACAGGCGCGCCACTTTTTCTATTTCAAAATCGAATGAGAAATCGTTGCGCACGGAATGTTCTTTCTTGCGGACCGGAAATTGCTGACGCTGATATGGGAGGTCGACGCACACGTCGGCTATTTCATGGAAATCGTCGACAAGGCACAACGGGTTGAAATCACCGTCGATTGAGCCGTTGATATAATCAGACGTTATTCGTATGTCGCCGGGGACAGCCGTGAGGTCAAAGTTTTGCATGGCTATCCCCTCTCCCGCCGAATCGGTGAAAGAGATTTGGGAAAAATCGAGGGCTGTGCTTACCGGCACTCCATTCTCCGAGGCAAAGCGACCGGCGAAATGCCCTGCTGCCGTGAAATCGGCATAACGGTCGGAAGCGAGGCCCATGGCATGCAGCGCGGCACGGTGAAGGGCTATGTCAAAGTCGATGCCGGAGGGCATACGGGAAAAACAGCCTGACACACCGGCCTCTATGTCGACAGAAAGCAACGGGTCGCCGACACAGGCCGAGACTTGCGCCAAACCGCGATCGAGATGCCCGTCGACGGCGATATTTTCGTAACGGTGACCGCGGAACACGACCGAGCCTTGGTCGAGACGCACTTCTGCCGTAGCGTTGCGGATACCCAAGACCGGAATCCGGCCACCTGCCTCGACAATGCCGGAGGCATCGCCTAATTCGGCTGTGCGCGCCAAGTGCCCCAATGCCGCATAAGCGACATCGGCCGTAACATCGAAATCGAGATACGATTCCGTCTTATGGAATGAGCCGTCAATATCGGCTTCTGCATGGCGGGAACGTACAAATCCGGAAACAAACGCACGGTCGAGACGCCCTTTCACAGAAATATCGGCCTTTGCCGGAGCAAAGGAGAGGGGTACAAACGGAAGGTCTGCCTCCGCGCCGACATCGGCTTCGACATCAAAATCGGCATCGGCAAAATGGAATATATCCGACACCGTTCCCGATACCGAAGCATTGAGCCGGCATTTCGATGCCGTGATGTTGAAACGGCGAAGGTCAAGCGCCCCGTCGGCCATCGATGCTTCGGCATCGAAAGTCAAGACTTCTCCGGCCGGGATATTTGCCGGCAACTTGACGAATGGCGCAATGTCGGCCAACGCGAGCGTCGACCGCTCCAAGGCAGCAGACACAGGGGCTGTACGGCCC
>CANRZQ010000028.1 GCA_947644475.1 uncultured Muribaculaceae bacterium | reverse complement strand
ATGCTACTGTACGCGCTCTGCCCCTACGTTCGGGGGGTGGGGTAAAATATTGGTACTCATAGTTTTACACGGATTGCCGAATGCTATAACACCGTTGGGAATATCCCGTACGACGACAGACCCGGCTCCTATCATACAATTTTTTCCTATCTTAATTCCTTGTTTTATACATGCTCCAACACCAATCCACGTGCCCTCGCCCACTTCTACATCGCCGCTTATTGTAGCGCCGGGAGCGACATGCACGAAATCACCGATGCGACATTCGTGGTCCACCGATGCCTTGGTATTTATAATACAATGTCTGCCTATCGAGGCATGGGCATTTATTATTGCTCCGGGCATTACGACAGTGCCCTCGCCTATCGTAGACGAAGGCGATATGATTGCCGACGGATGGATGGCTGTGCCGAAACGGCAAGCGAGCCGCTTTGCAATCTTCCTCCGTATGGCGCAATTGCCGATAGAAATTATTACCGGCTCCTGTCCGCACCAATGGTGGTCGACACTCATTCCGCAGAATTCCGTCAACCCGGAATTGTCATCAAACACGCCTTTCACCTCTACACCCTCAGCACGAAGGATGTCGGAAATCACCAATGCGTGTCCGCTTGCTCCGTAAAGATACATATTATATTCAGTTATTACCGGTAAACGGCTCCATCGTAGCCGACGTTTGCGATGAAATGTCGGCACGCGCCAGCACTTTCTTTATAGTCGTAAAAATAACCTTGCAGTCAGTTGCAAAAGAGCAATGGTCGACATACCAGACGTCAAGACGGAATTTTTCTTGCCATGATATGGCATTTCGCCCGTGACACTGCGCCCAGCCTGTAATACCGGGCCGTACATCGTGCCGGCGGGACTGCTCGCGGGAATACAGAGGAAGATATTCCACCAACAGCGGACGCGGCCCAATAAGCGACATGTCGCCCACGAAAACATTCCACAGTTGCGGCAACTCGTCAAGCGATGTGGAGCGAACAAACCGGCCGGGGCGCGTGATTCTCTCGGCATCGGGCAACAGGTTTCCATCGGCGTCGCGCTCGTCGGTCATCGACTTGAACTTATGCACACGGAAAATCCGGCCGTCCTTTCCCGGCCGCTCCTGGTGAAAAAACGCGCCCGCACCCTTGTTGGCGAAATGCAGCCATATGGCAATCACCGCCAACGGCACCGCCAGCACCAGCAACGCTCCACCCGACGCTACAACGTCGATTGCCCGCTTGAAGTATTTTTGATATAAATTCATTTTCTCAGATTATCCAATTCATCAAGATATGCTTTCACGACAATCTGCCTGTCGAACTCACGTTCCATTTTCTCCCGGCCACGCAGGCCCATCTGCCGGCGCTGCTCATATGAAAGCGACAGAAACTGCCGTATCTTCGCAACAAGGTCGCCGGTGTCGCGCGGATTCACCAGCAGACCCGTAACACCATCATCAACCGTCTCCCGGCATCCGGGAACATTGGTAGTGATTACAGGTCGGCCACTGGCGGCATTTTCCAGGCATACATTCGACATACCCTCATGATACGACGGATGAATCAGACATGCCGACTGCCCGATGAAACTCTTCACGTCGCTTTGCTCGCCATGCCAGATTATCATGCCCCGAGTCTCACATTCCTTCAATATGTCCAAATATTGCTGCTCCTGACATCCGCCGACCAAATGAAACTCCACATCCGGGAACTCATCTTTTATAATCTGCGCGGCATCAATCAAATGGTCGATGCCCTTGTCCTTGAGCATACGTCCGATATAAAGAAAACGAACCGGCTCTTGTTCAGCCACATACGGCATTATAGAAAATTTGTCAAGATTCACGCCCGAGCCCGGCAACAGATGCACATTCTTGAACCTAAAACCTTTTTGGATAAGGAAATCACGGTTGTGCGCGTTCTGGAAAAACACACACGCCGATTTAGCCGTGCCCACCCGATACATAGCCAAAGTCAACTTTTGCAACCAGCCGGGATTCTCAATGCTGTTGCCCAGCCCCGTAATATTCGACAGGTAAGGCACGCCGCAGATCCTCGCGGCCACGCCGCAATACACATTCGGCTTAATCGTATACGTCAAGGCCACATCGATTTCCTCCTGCCGGAGGATAGACCTATAATGCCTAAGCAGAGCCAGATCCTTAAACGGATTCTTTGACAGGCGGTCGAACTCCGTGGCGACATACCGGCATCCGATCTCTTCGAAATGCCTTCTTACCTCCACATCCTCCGGAGCCGAAATCACCACCTGATGTCCGGCTCCGACAAGCCCCTCGATCACCTCTCTCCGAAAAGAAAACAGCGACCTGGCATAATTCACCGCCACCAGCACTCTCATAATTTGCTGTTATTTAACGTTATTTTTTATCATACGGAATTTACCTGACCGTTCGCGTGGAATCGAGTCTACTATCTTAATGACAAAACGTGTGTTCGGTCCAAATTTCTGCACAAATTCTTTTTGCAGTGCAAGTTCATGTTCCGGTTTGAAATTGCTTTTGTCAACCTCAAGCAATGCCGTGACCTCATCCATTGTCTCCTGAACAAATTGCGCACGTATCACTACATTGGGAAGATATTTCAGAAGATTTGACACATTTCCCGCATTGATTTTCGCACCTTCGGCCGAATAAAGGAAATCGAGTTTTCGCCCCTGTATCGACTTCACCACCGGGGAAATCTCATCTTTGAGGCCGTCTTCATCCCATTCCATCGCGTCGCCGATGCGGTAACGGATTAACGGGGTCCCATGCGTGGTGAAACTCGTCACAAGTATTTCATTTGTGCCTTCAAGATGCTCAAATACGCCCGTAGACAACTCCATACGTTTTTTGCGATCTGGCCATTCGGTGACAAAAGGCGCACCCTCCGACGATGCATACTGGTCATAGACCGGACATCCAAAAACTTCTTCAAGCAGCACACGACCTTCGTCAGTCAAAGTTTCCGATGTCGGGAAAATTGCCACCGGCTTAAACTCCGCTTTAAGGCCATGCCGTTTCATGTAATTTGCCACATCGCACATAGAGGTGAAGAAACCGTCAATTGCATGAGGCTTGAAACGATTCAGTTCATCGACATAATATTTTATATTTTCTTCCGTGATGTGGAATGATGAAAAAATCATCTGCTTGCACGTCAGGTTATAACGCCAGAATACTTTGCTTTTCTGACGCGGAGGCACGATATGCTTGCCGTTGAACGTGGCTCGGCGCATCTTCAAATGCTCAAACCCAACACGCGACTTGAAATGGTCGAGCATCGCCATGCGCTTTTTAGAGTCATCATTTCTCAGCACAACCGTCAGAGACTTGCCTGTTGTTCCTCCTGTATTGCTGTGAGTGCAGTCACTATGTGTTGTCACCACATCATCGATATTCTCTCGAAGCATCTCCTTGTCGACAATAGGCAGCCTCTTCAAATCATCGATTGTCTTAATCCCCGCCAAATCAACCCCTTCATATAATCGCGTGTAAAATTTACTATTCTCAATAGCAAACTGCACGAATTCTTTCAGCATCGAAAATTGCGCATCACGCTTTTGGTCGATAGTCAATTTATCGAATTCCTCAAAATACCTCCGGTATCTCCAATATTCCTTTCCATACCGGTGATAATAATTCACGATGCCCATTCCGGTAACAAAAATATTTTGCACCCAAATTGGCATCCTGTCATATATTCCTTGCAGTGCACTCATAACTAAACTTCAATCAAAAAAATGATATATTTCTACTATCGCAAAAATACTTCTTTAAGGACATTTTCTGTATCTTGACCGAATACAGGACCATTA
Source organism: uncultured Muribaculaceae bacterium (assembly GCA_947644475.1). Classification (GTDB taxonomy): domain Bacteria; phylum Bacteroidota; class Bacteroidia; order Bacteroidales; family Muribaculaceae; genus CAG-873. Next base: position 12,221 of record CANRZQ010000028.1, on the reverse strand, counting down.
TTCATCTGATGAAAATCCAACTGCCCACTATGCATATTTACTTCTATAAGGATAAAACGACCTTCCGCATCTATTGCTATATCCCAAGATAAAAGCCTAAACATAGGCAACTGCCAAGCGAACCTTTCAATACATTCGGAAAGATGTCCATAATTAGGAATATTGAACGTATCCAACATAAGTCCGTTCGTTGATGTATAATACTTTTTTCCTGTCACATCGTACCCCACATTCTTCAACGAACCATCAGGATTGACACCAACTGTAAATCCGCCTGAACTTGCATTGTCGACAAACGAGCCGGCCTGGCCTATTCTTACCACTGTGCTTCGGATTATAACCCGACCATCACTTGTCAAATGTGACAAAACTCTGATGGTATTTACTGACGACGGATTTAATGCCTGCATAACAGGATGCTGATTAATTCCGACTTGCAAAACAGCATTGCGATTCATCTCTGCAAGAGCTTCCAATAGCCGTTCCTTGTCATCAGGCATAAAAAAGCGGACAACTCCATGTCCACCGGCCGAATCTGTCGCTTCTTTTAGAAAAACAACGGGATGATTTTCCGCTTCTATAATCAAATCTTTTTCAGTAATATGTCTGAATTCACTATCAAGCCAAAAACCATTGATCTTACACCCAATATTTTTCGGGTGAACAATTTCACCATCAGAATGCAACAACCTGTCGTACAGCGTTTTGTCATCCATGCATTTTGCCAACGTCCTTGGATTGTAAAACGGTTCTATATATGCATACCATAAACTATCCGGAATATAGTCAGGGCTAAATACTCCTGAAACATTCGTATAAAACGAATGAGAATATGGCTTGACTTTATGATACCTATCAAAGAGAGCATTTATTGCCCTAATTTGAACAGATGTCAATTTTTGAAAACGCTTAGCCTGACGTCTACGTAAATTCTCAAAAATATAATAACGACGTTTGTCAGAAATAGAATCAAGAAACCCGTGTAATTTTTTGTATATCTCTATAACGTTCATAATTCTGAATTTATCCAATTTGGAAAAAAACTTTTTTTGCAAGATGCTTTTGCCGGCTACAATATTTCAAAATTTCATCCGCTTTGTCTCCAAATTTAAGAAAGCCGGAAAACTCACCTAACCACCCGGAAAAACCACGCAAATTAAACTCTATGATTTTATATTCATTGTTTCCATCAACAGCCACATCAAATGCTATAAGCCGATGATGAAGCACTTTATTTGCCGCATCTTTTACAAAATCTACAATTTTGTCATAATCTGGCACGACGAAATCAGTGTTTTTGAAATCCACTCCATTATGTTCATAAAACACTTCACCGTATTGGTTGCAAACATAGTGATTAAGTTTGCCGTCAGCGTCTACGCCTACATAGACACCACCAGAGTGGGCGTTGTCGACAAAACTCCCAGCCCCTCCTATACGAATAATAGCCCATAATAGACTCACCTCATCATCCACAACCGACCTATATGTTACCATCCTTAAAGTATTAATGGATGAGGGATTGAACTGACTCATAAAAGATGATTGTGTCAAAACTTCCTGAATGATAAAATCGTCTCCCCATTCCTTATCTAATAATTCTATAGACAGTTTTTCTCCGTCGGAAGCACTAATCCAACTATCATCTTTCTTCGTAAAAAACTTTATACCATTGCCGGACGATGATTCTACCGATGGCTTAACTATTATTTTATTATGACATTCCAACACTTTAACTAAATCGGCTTCAGTTTGGATATCAACAGAAACATAATCCGCATTATAAAAACGACCATGAATTCTTTTTAATAACGCATGCGGCAAACAATTCGAAATCAATTTTTCAAAACTATTCTTATCCTCATAGAAACCCCTCATTTCAATAGGATTCAGTATTGGATTTATATAGTTATGTACAACATATGCAGGAACTATCTTCCAGCCATATTCCAAATGATTCAAATATGGATAAAACAACATGAAATCCGATTTTGCCGGTTTAAATCCATATGACCGTATCCATTTCGCATATTTTAAATATTCCGATTGCTCCACTTTTCTTAGATGCAATCTGGAAATCATGGACTTATGCGCCCTATTGATTATAAAATACTGTCCCTTATTTATTAATGAAGCAATCAACGAGCAGATATACTTCAATATTATTTTAACTCGCTTGTTCATCATTTAAAAGCAATCAATTTATTTATGAAGAGACTTTTCTATCATATTTTTTATATAAATAAACTCTCGCTTATTTAAGAGTATTGGCAAAGTGAAAACAATCGTTAACAACGACAAAACTGAAATAAATAATAGCATTTCAAAAAAAGGAATCTCTGTGCAAAAATAATTTTTTATAAGCAAAAATACGCTGGACAAAATCAATAACGAGACGAAACTCCTTGATACAATTTGTTTTAAATATTCTTTTGTGGGAAATTCTTTGGATCTGTTTGCAACGAACAGACAACAACACACAATAACAAATTCGGTTATAGCCATTACAAGCATTGCCCAATAAAACGCAAAAGACAGTTTAAAAAGTATCCATACAACACATATACTTGCAACATTCAATAGAAATTCAATACTTTTAATCACATTTACCTTACCTATTGCATTAAAGAATATATCTATTGAATCATGGAAACTTCTAAAAATTGAATACAGGAAAATAGATTGAATAAAAACAATAGTATAATCAGGAATTTCACCTAACCATAATTTTAGAATAGGGAATGCAAAAACAGAAATTATGAAACCAAATACCGCATTAATCAAATAACACAATTTTGAATGAATGAAAATAAGTCGAAAAAAACTAGGTTTATCATTCCCTCCCCATAGAGTCAAGCACCGTGGATTAAACCCTATACTTATACTATACACCAAAACATTTACGGCATTCAATACTTGACCCGAGATTGTCCGTGCTGCATTTACAGCAAGTCCCCCAAATATATTAAGAATATAATTGATTCCTGTGGTTTGCAATGTTACCCCAACGGAGGCTATTCCACGAAAACCGGTTAAAGAAACTATCTGTTTTTTATAATCGGATTTATCACATCTCAACTTTGTAATTATATCTTTAAAATGTTTCTTGCAATACAAATACATAAGTATCCTAACAAATGAGGTCACTGTCAACAAAAGAAGAGCATATATCGTAATACGCCATTCTGACACCATTACCAAAACAAGGACAATGATTAATTTCAAAATACTACCAATAATAGACAATGTAGCAAAAGCAAAAAACCTCTCATATGCAACAATCAGAGCATCATATGGTATAATAGCCATACCTATGCCCATAGTTATTGCAGAAATAACCAAAACTATATATGCCTGTGTCTCTAAATTCTGCGGTATGTCTAAAAATATAAACGAGACACCCCCTACAATGATCGTTATGGCAGTCAGAATCAATCCAATTTGCGAATATAATTTCAAACCAACATTAAATATTTCTTGCAATCTATTTATATCATTATTTTCCCTTTCAATATTAATAAATCGCTGCAGCGATGTAGAAAATGTACCTTTTAAGGATTCTACCAAGACGACAATACTACCGATAAGACCATACAAACCATATCCGTCATCGCCAAGATACAATAATAAATACCTTACAGCGAACAACTGTATTATTATACTTACTCCTGTCCTTATGTACAGAAGCATAGCATTTTTTGCAACTTTTTTTACATTGCCGCCTGACATACTTCAAAGATTATTACTCATATTAATCCCCATGCAATTCTATACCCGATTCCATCCAGGATTATATATGGGACAGGCAAAAACCATAAAGAAACATCAACAAGCCTTGGCGCATTTATAAAAAGGTAACATATCCAATAGAAATTTGAGCACAAAATCAGTCCTTCATATCTCTTAATATTGAACTTTAAATTGCACCCACAAATATATGCTATATATAGCAACACGAAACACCACGAAACACATATAAACCGCTTTATCTCTGCATTAATACCAACTGCCAAAATAGACATACAAGAAAACAAGAAACAAAATGCAAAAAATTTCCTCATTTTCGATGATTGAACTAACTTATTCTGCTTACTAAGCAATTTAAGCAAAACAATCGCTAATCCGACTCGGCAAACTATCTCAAAAAAAGATGTGAACATTTGGTTTGCCTGCCTATATGCAGATTGCTCCGATGCAGACGACCTCCGCAAATATTCATCCTCTTTCATATATGCCCTAGCCTTAATATTGACCGCTTGATTTTCCACATCCATTTGATTAAGGTACTTTTTTGATATACCGCCCAAATTTACAAATGAAAAAGCAAGACATGTCAAAACAAGAATTCTACACAAATGTTTTCTTGCCAATAATGTTCGTCCTAGTAAATAAATCACAAATCCGAATAATGCCACCCACAGAGCAAAATGACAAAATGGAGCCAAAAATATGCCTATAATCCATTTTTTATCGCCCATTATAAAATTATAAACTGACAATATATAAAGAAGAGCACCTGTAAAGAATCTCAACCCAGTCAAGTGCACGAGCGATATATTAGACAAACATATTAAAATGTATATATAAAAAAATTTATCATATTTTCTTCCCCACAATTCATATACTTTCACATACACGGCATACGACAAAATTCCATATACCAATGCCATAACCGCACAAAATACTTTTGGATTATCTGTAAAATGCCATACAATCGACATGATTATATTTTTATACACGTCGGCACTATATCCTCTTAGAAATGGATCTAGAAAATTATTCGGATCAAAATATCTATCATAAAACTGGAATATATAAGCTATTCGAGAAATATCCGCAGTTGCTAATCCAAAATGATTTGCATATCCAAAAAGCGCATAAAAGGCTATGAATATTAAGGCATTTTGACGTTTCCTTAAATCTTTGAGACAAAAAAGAAACGCCAAAAATGGAAAAAAAATAAAAATTAACAGCATTTTATTCCCTGATTAAAAATACAGGTTACAGGCGGGCGGTAGAGGAGGTGGGGGGGAGGAGCCATTTGACGTCGTAGATGACGTGGAGGGGACGGAGGAGGGGGGCGAGGGAGAGGGTGGCGTATTCGCGGTGGGCCACGGCGAGGATCACGGCGTCGTAGCGGTCGGCGTCGGAGGCTGGCTCGGGAAGGGTGTTGATGATGTCGACGCCGTATTCACGGGCGGCGATGGGGGCGGAGGCCCAGGGGTCGTGGATGTCGACGGTGAGGTTGTATTCTTTGAGGGCTTTCACGATGTCGATCACCTTGGTGTTGCGCACGTCGGGGCAGTTTTCCTTGAATGTGAAGCCGAGGACAAGGATACGGCTGCCAAGCACCTGGATGCCTTTGCGGAGCATGTTTTTGATTACCTGGTCGGCTACGTAGGAACCCATGGAGTCGTTCATGCGACGGCCGGCGAGGATTATCTCGGGGTTGTAGCCGTAGCGCTGGGCGCACTGGGCGAGGTAGAAGGGGTCGACGCCGATGCAGTGGCCGCCTACGAGGCCGGGGCGGAAGGGCAGGAAGTTCCATTTTGTGGATGCTGCCTCGAGCACGGCCTGTGTGTCGATGCCCATGAGGGTGAAGATTTTGGAGAGTTCGTTGACGAAGGCGATGTTGATGTCGCGCTGTGAGTTTTCGATTACTTTGGCGGCCTCGGCTACTTTTATTGTGGGCGCAAGGTGGGTGCCGGCGGTGATGACGGAGGAGTATACTTCGTTGACGATGCGGCCTATCTCGGGGGTTGAGCCGGAGGTGACTTTTTTGATTTTCTCGACGGTGTGGAGTTTGTCGCCGGGATTGATGCGCTCGGGCGAGTATCCGGCGAAGAAGTCGACGTTGAAGCGCAGGCCTGACTCGGCTTCTACGACGGGGATACATTCGTCTTCGGTGACGCCGGGATAGACGGTGGATTCGTATACGACGATGTCGCCTGTCTTGATTACCTTGCCCACGGTGCGGCTTGCGCCGTAGAGGGGTGTGAGGTCGGGGGCGTTGTTACGGTCGACGGGGGTGGGCACGGCCACGATGTAGAAGTTGCAGTCGCGTATTTCCTCGATGTCGGTGGTGCAGCGGAAGCCGTGGTTGGCGATGGCGTCCTGAAGGAGGTCGTCGGCCACTTCGAGTGTGGCGTCATGGCCTTGCATGAGGGCGTCGACGCGGGCCTGGCTCATGTCGAAGCCTACGGTGGGGTATTTTGTGGAGAAGAGGCGGGCAAGCGGGAGGCCTACGTATCCAAGGCCTATCACGCAGATTTTTATATCTTTTTCCATTGGTGGAGGATTGATTTAAAGGTTGTTCCAGTACCAGTCGACGGCTTCGCGCAGGCCGTCGCGCATCGAGTATTTGGGCTCGTAGCCGAGCAGGCGGCGCGCTTTGTCGATCGAGGCGAGTGAATGGGGGATGTCGCCGGCGCGGTTGGGGCCGTGGGTAGGCTCTATGTCCATGATGGCGGGGTCTTTCTCTCCGAGGAATTCGCGGAGGTAGCCCACGAGCTGGTTAAGGGTGGTGCGGTCGCCGAAGGCGGTGTTGTATATCTGGTTTACGGCTTCGGGGTTGTCGGTGGTGAGCGCGAGCATGTTCATCTGTATCACGTTGTCGATATAGGTGAAGTCGCGCGAGTACTCGCCGTCGCCGTTGATGTTCGGGGCCTCGTGCGCCATGAATTTCTTGACGAAGAGGGGTATGACGGCAGCGTATGCTCCGTTGGGGTCTTGGCGGCGTCCGAACACGTTGAAGTAGCGCAGGCCGATGTATTCAGTGCCGTAGGTGCGGGCAAACACGTCGGCATAGAGTTCGTCGACGTATTTTGTGATTGCATATGGCGATAGGGGACGGCCGATCACGTCTTCCACTTTGGGCAGGGACGCCGAGTCGCCGTAGGTCGACGATGAGGCGGCGAAGATGAAGCGTTTCACTCCGGCGTCGCGGGCGGCGACAAGCATGTTGAGGAATCCTCCGATGTTTACATCGTTGGTGGTGATAGGGTCGTTGATTGAGCGGGGCACGGAGCCGAGGGCCGCCTCGTGCAGAACGTATTGGCATCCCTCAACGGCGCGGCGGCAGTCGTCGAGATTGCGGATATCGCCGACAATGAGGGTGAAGCGGTCGGGATATCGGTTGATTAGCGGTATAAGGTTTTCGATATGGCCTGTGGCAAAGTTGTCGAGGCATTTTACGGTATGTCCTTCGCTAAGGAGATGCTCGCAAAGGTTCGATCCTATGAATCCGGCGCCGCCGGTGACAAGTACGTTCATATTATGATTTTATTTATTTTTTCTTTCTTTTTACAAGCCGGGGGCCTGTGCCCCCAATGGCTCTACGTCGATGTCGAGCAGGTCGACCTCTATTTTCGACACCAGGGCAAGCGTCTCGGCGCAGTGCACGCGGATTGACAGGGAATTGTACGGGGTCTTCCCTTTTGGCGGACGCACGCGGTAGACCGTCCCCTCGAATCCGGCGAATGAGCCGGATATGATTCTCACGGGGGTGCCTTCGGAGAGCGACACTTCGTTCTCGCGTCCCCACTGGGCTATATCCACGAGTTGCACTTCGTCGCGGAAATCACGCAGAAAGGCTTGCAAACGCAGTATCTCCGACTCGTGTATCACCGAGTAGGCCCGCGAGTCGCCCGGCGTGCGAAGCATCGACGCCGATGGCATGAGGCTGTCGATCTTGCCGGCCTGCGGCCTGGTGCATTTCACAAAAAGGTAGCGGCTTATGGCCGGAGAATTTTTCTTTACAATCTTGCCGTCGCGCCGGGCCACTGTCGTGTCCACCGGGTCCCATATCCTTGCATCTGGATTCGAGGCAAGAAGGCCCGATTTTTCAACGCAGGCACGCATTTGCTCTCCGCGAAGTTTCGAGGAATAACTTACCAGCACATGCCAGCGGCTTTGCAGCATGCCGCCGTCGCTGGCATTACGGCGGCCAATGGCAAGGTAGTCTTTTTCCGCGTCGGCGGCAAACGCACCCGCGCCGCGGCTTTCGGCAAGCCTGCCGGCCACAGCCCGCGACGCTCCGTTTTCCACTGCGAGGCCAAGCCAGTCGGCGAAGATGCTCTCGCCCCTGAACAGCGCGATGCCTGATGCCGACATATATGTATGCACTCCGCGGCTTACAGCCTCCGGCGAGTCGGCTCCCGTAAGGGCGAAGATTTGCCCCGGCTCAACGGGCTTGCCGCGGAATTGGGACGCCACCCACAGAGCGGCTCCCGACAGCGGGACCCGCACTCCCGTGCGCGGCAACTCCACACACAAGGCTCCGTCCTCGCCCGCCTCAGCCGTCAGGGCGGCAAGTTCTTCTATTTCAAGTCCGTAAAAAAATATCCCGAAAAGATACAACATCGCATGACGCCGAGCCGAGAGGCATCTCTCGGGCGCGGCATCTTCCGAGGCAAATTTTTCGAGAAGGCGGCGGAACTGGCTGCCAAACGGATGAGCCGTCACGGAATATGTGCGCTCGGGCTCCGCCCCGCGCTCTTGACGCGGCAGCCGCTTTTTCAACTCGCCGGCGGCGTCATCAACAAAATCTGCACATGGGACCACGCCCTCCCTTTGGGCATGGCGCACCAAAGAGCGGAAAGCCGCCATGTAAGCGAGCACCGTCGACGGCGACCTGTCCCCGCGGTTGGCAACGAGGAACTCGGCAAATCCGCGCGGAAAGGCTTCCGTAACAACCATCAGCATATCGGCATCAGGCCGCGGCGACAGATACTCTGCCAACGCCGAACGGCATTTGCGCACCTCGGCTATGGCTCTCGCCGACGCATTGTTCCGCTCAAGCGACGCCATGCGCCGGCCGATATATTGAAATATTGTCATGTCAGATAGCGCGGCCGGTGATGCCGGACATTTTTTCCGCGCCAAGGCATACCTCTTCCTTTCCCCACAACAGGACGCATTGCCTCATCGCAGGTACAGAAAAGAATGATGCTCGTGGCGGCATATTCATGTTTAAACAATCTGCGACATTTCACAACGCAGATAGAAGAAAGAGGAAAAGCGTACAAAATTACGAATAAATATCCATTCGGCAAAATAAAAAAAATCCGACACAAGCCGAAAATGCGGTGCATGGAATCGCGTTAGCGATTCGGAAAGAAATTTGTGTAATTCGTGCAATCTGTGAAATTTGTGTTCCCCGGAGCGCGGGCGCGCTCTTTTTTTTACCACGAATTACACAAATTTCGCGGATTTCACAAATTTCTTTTAAATCAATTGTGTCCCTACCGGGTGGGTCCATTCCCTGCCGGTTAAATAATAATGCACCGAGATTACGGCATGCGCCAAAATTTCCGCGGCCGCCCGGCCCGGAAATAAAAAAAGAAGAATGACGAACCTTGATTGGTTCGTCATTCTTCTGCTTTCTTAGTCGGGGTGACTAGACTCGAACTAGCGACCTCACGCCCCCCAGACGCGTACTCTAACCAACTGAGCTACACCCCGTTTGGAAAAGCACTGCAAAGGTAGAGCCTTTTTTCATATCCTCCAAATTTTTTCGCCAAAAAATGCAATTTTTTAACATATTTTCACATTTGCGAGACAGCCAACATTTTTACACATTATTAAATATAAAAGGACGCCATGTTTTGCACATTCAGATTTTTTTCTTACCTTTGTACGATTTTTGAAACAACGAAAAAAAGAAACGATAAATTTGTAAATATGGCAGAACTCGAAGAGGAATACAGTGCGAGCAATATCCAAGTGCTCGAAGGCCTCGAAGCCGTGCGCAAACGCCCGGCAATGTACATCGGCGATATTTCGACCAAAGGACTCCACCATCTCGTCTACGAGGTGGTCGACAACTCTATTGACGAAGCCCTCGCCGGCTTCGCCCACAATATCTCTGTGACAATCAACCCCGACAATTCAATAACAGTGGTCGACGACGGACGCGGCATCCCCGTCGACATGCACGAGAAAGAGCACAAGAGCGCGCTCGAAGTGGTGCTCACCGTGCTTCACGCCGGCGGCAAGTTCGACAAAGGCTCCTACAAGGTATCCGGCGGCCTCCACGGCGTGGGCGTGTCATGCGTCAACGCCCTTTCGACCTACCTCCGCGCCGAAGTGCACCGCAACGGCAAAGCCTACGTCCAGGAATACTCCTGCGGCAAGCCCACCACCGAACTCGTCGTGGCAGGAGAATCGGACAACACCGGCACAATGATCACATTCAAGCCCGACGGCTCGATATTCACCGTTACGGAATACGACTACTCCACCCTCGCCAACCGCCTGCGCGACCTCGCCTTCCTCAACGCCGGAATCACCCTCCACCTCACCGACATGCGCCGCCCCGCCGACGCCCCCGAAGACTGGACCCCGCGCTCCGAGACATTCTACTCCCAGGAAGGCCTCAAAGAATTCGTCCGCTATATCGACTCCAACAAAGAATCGCTCATCAACGACGTAATCGACCTGCGCACCGAGCGCCAGGGAATACCCGTAGAAGTGGCGCTCACCTACAACAGCACCTACAACGAGACCGTATTCTCCTTCGTCAACAACATCAACACCATCGAAGGCGGCACACACCTCACCGGCTTCCGCCGCGGCCTCACCTCCACCCTCAAGAAATACGCCGAAGACAACAACCTCCTCAAAAACGCAAAAGTAGAGATTTCCTCCGACGACTTCCGCGAAGGCCTCACAGCCGTAGTGTCGGTAAAAGTAATGGAGCCGCAGTTCGAAGGACAGACCAAAACCAAACTCGGCAACAACGAAGTGATAGGCGCCGTGCAGACCGCCGTATCCGACGCCCTCCGCACCTACCTCGAAGAGCACCCCAAGCAGGCAAAAGTAATAGTCGACAAAGTAATCCTCGCCGCACAGGCACGCCACGCCGCCTACAACGCCCGCAAGCAAGTGCTCCGCAAGTCGCCCCTCAGTTCCGGCGGGCTCCCCGGCAAACTCTCCGACTGCTCGAGCCGCACAGCCGAAGACTGCGAACTCTTCATCGTCGAGGGAGACTCGGCAGGCGGCACAGCCAAGCAGGGCCGCAACCGCACTTTCCAGGCAATCCTCCCCCTCCGAGGCAAAATCCTAAACGTGGAAAAAGCCATGGAGCACAAAATCCTCGACAACGAGGAAATATCCAACCTCTTCCGCGCCCTCCGCGTCACCATCGGCACCGAGGAAGACCCCAAGGAAGTGAACCTCGCCAAACTCGCCTACCACAAAATAATAATCATGACCGATGCCGATGTCGACGGCGCGCACATCGCAACCCTGCTCATGACATTCTTCTTCCGCCGCATGCGCCCCGTAATCGAGAACGGCTACCTCTACCTCGCCACCCCGCCGCTGTTCAAATGCAAGAACCGCCGCGCAAAAGTCGAGGAATACTGCTGGACCGACCAGCAAAAAGCACAGTTCGTCATGAAATACGGCGAGGAAGGCACCACAGTATCACGCTACAAAGGTCTTGGCGAGATGTCGGCCCAGGAACTCAAAGACACCACCATGGACCCCGAGCACCGCATCCTCAAACAAGTCACCATCGAAGACGCCGCCGAAGCCGACCGCATTTTCTCCATGCTCATGGGCGAAGACGTAGGGCCGCGACGCGACTTCATCGAGGAAAACGCCAATTACGCCAACATTGACGCCTGACCACGTGTTATACATATGTGCCGCCCCACTTCCGGCGGCACATATCACATCTTACGTTTTATACTCCCGAAACTCAACCGTTTAGAGCCGGAATTCTCCATCACAACCAACAACCGACCAAAATCATGGCAAAAAAGAGCATATCAGGCCGTCAACTGCGCAAAATGGTGACGGACTTCGCAGAGCAGCAGCAAAACAACACATTCAACTACCACCAGGTTTCCGCAGCACTCGGCCTAAAAGCACCCGCACAACAGCGCTCGGTGGCCCTTTGCCTTGCCGAACTGGCCTTCGACGGCGACATCGTGGAAGTATCACCCGGCAAATACAAGGCCATAGTGCGCACCACCGAGGCCACAGGCACATTCGTACGCCGATCAAACGGCAAAAACAGCGTGATCACCGACGAAGACGGCGAGACAATACAAGTGGCCGAGCGAAACTCACTGCACGCCTTCAACGGCGACAAAGTGCGCGTATCCATAGCCGCACGCCGCAAAGGAGCCGAGCCCGAGGCCGAAGTCATAGAAATAATCGAAAGCCCCGAACAGACATTCATCGGCACATTGCAAGTCGACCGCCACTTCGGC